>DASVVI010000665.1:0-2448 GCA_036386635.1 Longimicrobium sp. | reverse complement strand
TCTGCACCATGCGCAGCGGCGCCGGGTCGTTGGGGCCGGGCAGTACGGCGGTCCCCGTAGCGCTGCGCGACAGCCGGTCAAGCGTCTCCGAGTACGCCTCGGGGTTGGGATCGGGAAGCGTCCATCCGCCCACCAGGAGCTGCACCTGCTCGCGCAGCTCCCTCTCCGCCGCCATGCGCACGGGGCCGCCGGAGCGCTCGGCGTGTGCCGCGAGCTTGGAAAGGAGCCGGAGGAGGGAGTGCGAGATGGTCTGCTCGCTCGCGCCGGCGGCGGCTTCCACCAGCTTGACCACCGCCTCGGCCGCGAAGCCGTGCGACGCGTTCAGCAGGAATCGGCGACGCTGGACCTCGTCGCCACCCATCTCCACCAGCCGGCGGAGCGTCTCGGGGCTGAGGCCGGCGATCATCTGCGAGAGCCGGCGCCGCACCTCGGGGGCGCCGCGTTCGTCGCCGTGCCGCAGCTCGTCCGCGAGCTGCAGGAGGTAGCCGACGATCACCTGGTCGTACGCCACCGCGTGCGCCTCGCGGTTGATGGCCTCGGCCACCGCGGAAGGCTCGGGCGATGCCTCCTCCTCCTCGTCGCTCTCCACCGCCGCCCGCGCCAGGCCGATCCAGAGCCGCGCCGCGCGCGGGTCCTCGGACGCGCCCGCCTCCGCCTCGCCCGAGAGCTCGAGCTGGGCGTAGGAGAGCGGGTGCAGGCGGATGGAGCCCCACGACGGCGCCTAGCCCTGTGCCGGGAGCGCGGGCCCGCTGACCTCCGCCTCCGACGATAGGAGCGCGAGGAAGGCGCTCACCTCTTCGGCGCGGGCGCCGCGGCCCATGGTCACGGCGCCCACGCGGTGCCGGTGGAGGCGCCCCGCCAGCCCGCTGAGCACCGGGTTGTTGGGATCGGTCGCCACCCCCTCGATCACGAGCTGCTGCCGCGCCACGCCGAACGACACGGAATCGCGGTCCAGGAACAGCCCGTCCAGCCTGCGCATCACCGCGTCGGCGCTGCGCACGAGGAAGGGGTGCCCGGCCGGATACACGCCGTGGCTCTGCAGGGCGATCGCCAGCTCGATCAGGAAGTTCGCCAGCTCGCGCGGAAGTGCAATCTTTTCGGCGGGTGAAGCGGGCGCGGGAGGTACGGCCATGCGGAAGGACGGGGGGCGGATCAGCGTGCGGGGAGCAGAATGTTCGTGCCTCGCGCGCCTCCACGCAACCCGCGTTTGAATCAGGCGTAACGGCTAAAAACCCGCGGAGACACAGAGATGCGGACGAAAGGAGTGGCTCCCTCTCCGTGCCTCCGCGTCTCCGCGTGAGCCCAGCTGTTTTCGCGCGTCAGCGTCCGAGCGCCTTCATGGCGGATTCTGGATAGCGCGTCCCCGCCGCGACTCCCTGCGGCGCCATCTCGTCGATGCGCGCCAGGTCGTCCGCAGTGAGATCGACGCGGACGGCGCCCAGGTTCTCCTCCAGGTACTTGCGGCGCTTGGTCCCCGGGATCGGCACCATGTCCTCCCCCTGCGCCAGCACCCACGCGAGCGCGAGCTGCGCCGACGTGCACCCGCGGGTCTGCGCCATCTCCTCGATGCGTGCCACAAGCTCCAGGTTCCGGGCGAAGTTCTCCCCCTGGAAGCGCGGGGAGTGGCGCCGGTAGTCGTCTTCGGGAAGGTCGTCGATGGTGCGGAAGCGCCCCGTCAGGAAGCCGCGCCCCAGCGGGCTGTACGGCACGAAGCCGATCCCCAGCTCGCGTACGATCGGTAGGATCTCGTCCTCCGGCTCGCGGCTCCAGAGCGAGTATTCGGTCTGCAGGGCGGTGATGGGGTGCTCGGCGTGGGCGCGGCGGATCGTCTCCGGCCCCGCTTCGGAGAGCCCCAGGAAGCGCGCCTTGCCATCCTCCACCAGCCGCGCCATCGCGCCCACCGTCTCCTCGATGGGGACGTCGGTGTCCACGCGGTGCTGGTAGTAGAGGTCAATGTGGTCGGTTCCGAGCCGCTTGAGGCTCGCCTCGCACGCCCTGCGCACGTACTCGGGCCGCCCGTTGATGCCACGGAACGCCGGGTCTTCCGAGCGCACGATGCCGAACTTGGTTGCGACCACCACCCGGTCGCGCCTGCCGCGGATGGCCTTCTCCACGAGCTCCTCGTTGGTGAAGGGCCCATAGATGTCCGCCGTGTCCAGCAGTGTCACGCCCAGTTCCAGCGCGCGGGCGATGGTGGCGAGCGACTCGTCCTCGTCGCCCTCGCCGTAGAACTCCGACATCCCCATGCACCCCAGCCCCAGCGCGGACACCCGCAGCCCGCCGCTCCCCAGCGCACGCTCTTCCATCGTCCCCCTCCCGGTTCCACTCGCCGACCGCGCTCACGAAGGCGGGAACGTAATCGCAGCGTGGGATCGGTGCCAAGGGCGGGTTACGGCCGGCGGTTGAAACCGCTGCAACAACCGCGGGAAACCTGCCTTCGCAGGTTTG
>DASVVI010000664.1:0-1905 GCA_036386635.1 Longimicrobium sp. | reverse complement strand
GCTCGGTGAACTGATTCGAGAGCGGCGCATCGCCGTCGAGCACATGGACGGTCGCCTCCTCCGCCCTCTCAAACGCGAAATGTTGGTTGTTGAACGGGGCGGGTTTGTCAGCCCGACCCCGGCAGGAGAGGCACTTCACCGCTCACTCGAAGCCTCGCCGCGCCCTCTCGGTAGTCGCAGGCCCGAGTCACTGCGGCTGTCCACGCCGCAAGAGCAGGCGCTCAGGATGCTCTGCCGTCAATCCGAGCCGGTGCTCGCAGACCATCTCGACGGGCGCGTGCTCCGCGGTCTCAAGGCCAACGGAATGGCAGTAGAGAGTAGCGGCTGGGTCACGCCCACGGAGGCTGGGCGGGCTCACTTCGAGCTGATTCGGCGGCGGCCGCGGCGTGCGCCTGGCCCCGACGCGGAGCCGCGAAGCGTTCGTGCGGAGGTCATTCTGCGCCATGTGGAAGGGCTGGAGCGTGCGATTCGGGGTGACGCGGAGATCAAGGTAGGAGACATCCCAGCTTATGCGGATGACGTTCTCGAAGGCCTCCGTCAGTACGCGCGGGAGTTGGAGCGAGTGCCGGCGGTGCGCCGCTCGGCGTAGCGCCCCATCCTCGACCGCTTAGGCCGTCGCTACCCCCCGCCACCCAGAGCAGCATGGCGGCCAACCACCTTGAGCAGCTCGTGGCAGAATGGTACGAGCACCAGGGCTACTTTGTACGCCGCAACATCAAGGTCGGCCGGAGGGCAAAGGGCGGGTACGAAGGCGAGCTGGACATTGTCGCCCTGCACCCCGAGCGCCGGCACCTCGTGCACATTGAGACGTCGCTGGACGCCCTCCCCTGGGCCATCCGCGACGAGAAGTTCCGACGTAAGTTCGACGCCGGAACCAAGTACATCCCAGGTCTGTTCACGGGCGTCGACATGCCGGCGGAGATCGACTCCGTTGCGATCCTTGTGTTCGCGTCAAAGCGGAATCGCGCGAGCGTTGGCGGTGGGCGGCTGATGATCGCCTTGGAGCTGTACGAGGAGATCATCAGAACGCTGGCGTACACGAGTATCCGCACAGGTATGATCGACGAGCAGAAGCCGCTCCTGCGAACGCTTCAGTTCGTGGCGGAGAACCGCGCCGAGGTCGTCCGTGCGCTAAAGGCCGCCGCAGAAGCAGGCCCATGATGCGCGTACACGACCGCCGTCTCGCCACACACTTCGGGCGGTGGCGCGAAGGGAGCAGGCCGGGTCTGCGGCACGAGGCACCCCCGATGCAGCCGGCCCATGGCCGGACCATTGCCCAGGAGCGTTTGCGGGTCAGCGTGACCGGCGAACCGGCGGCGAGACAGGCGGGCGTGTCCCCGGGAGGTTCTTTCCGCCAGCGATCATGTAACCGAGCGCCGCCCCTGTTAGGCCTCCCAGGAAGAACGCCGCCACATCCGCCATGCCGTCGCAGCGGCTCGGGTCGCATGTGGCGCGTGAAAGGACCACCCCCACCGCCGCTCCTGCCACTCCCCCCACCACCATACCGATCGCCGGACCGAACCGCGGCGCGTCGGCCGGACGCCCGTACTCCCCCGCCATCGGCAGGAGCACTCGGTGCGGGTCGCCCGGAGAGCGCCATTCAGGAGCGGCTACGGCGGCGGACGCCGCCCCGAGGTCACTGCGGCGCTGGGCGGCCAGGGGGCCGCTCGCCCACAGCACGAGCATGGCAGACACACAGATACGTAGCATCATCATGCCTCTCCAGGACAGCGAAAGGCGTACAGTTCGTTCCGGCCGAAAACGTACGCCAGGTCTCCCACCACGACGAAGTCCGTGTGGAGCACTTCGCCCGTAGAGCTGTCGAACGCGCGGGCCAGCACCTTGCCCGTCCCGGGATCCAGGATCGACAAGCCGGACTCCAGCACGAGCAGTCGGTCTCCGCAC
>DASVVI010000663.1:0-6307 GCA_036386635.1 Longimicrobium sp. | reverse complement strand
CGAGGTGACGCGCCCGGCCTCGCGGTGCGACGGCCCGTCCCACGCGGCGAGCCGGTCGGCGAACGGTACCGTGCTCGCCGCGGTCTGGAGCGGGGCCTCGCCCCCCGAGTACTGGCGGACGAGCGGCACCCACGCCGCCGCCGCGATTGCCGCGGCCATGCCCATCGTAGCGAGGGCGGTGGCGGAGCGGCTCGCGGTGCGGGCGCGCACGGCCTCCAGATCCTCGGTGAAGATGCGGTGCTGGAGGCGCGCCGCGAAGTCCTCGGACACTTCCAGCCGCGGAAGCTCCCGGAACACATCGGCGCCGCGGCTCACGACGCGGTCGTACTTCGCGCAGGAGGGGCACTCGTCGAGGTGCACCTCCATCTCCATCCGCTCTTCCCACGGAAGCGCGTCGTCCCGGAAGGCGGAGTATCCCGCCAGGAACCGCTCGCAGCTCGTCATCGTTCCTCCACCCATCGCGTGTGGCCGGTCCAGTCCCCGGCGCGCGTGCGTCGGCGCGTCGTTGAGCCACGTTGTACGCGAAAGGCCCCCCGGTGTTCCCACGCGCCGAGTGTTGCTCGGACACACGTGCGCGTCACTCCGCCACGCCTCAACCGCAACTGCATGGCTCACGCGGAGACGCGGAGACACGGAGGAGAACAACATAGAAAGAAAAAGAGGGACGGGGAATCGCGATCCCGTCCCTCCTCTTGTTTTTCTCTCAGCGTCTCCGCGTCTCCGCGTGAGCCCCGCTGTTCCTTCGACTCAGTCGAGAAGCGGCGCGATGAGCTGGGCGAAGTTGTTGCGCGCGCGGTTCAGGCGGCTCTTGACGGTGCCCAGATTGGCGCCGGTGATGTCGGCGATCTCCTCGTACGTCTTTCCCTCCATCTCGCGGAGGATGAAGACCGTGCGGTGATGCTCCGGGAGCTGGTCCACCGTGTTCTCCACCATGCTCTTGAGGTGGCGCTTCCGGTAGAGGTCGTCCGGGCGGTAGGTGTTGTCCTCCCACTCCAGCGGCCGCGAGTCGGCGTCCCAGTTCTTTTTGATCGTCTGAAAGAGCACCAGCGGGTTGCGCGAGCGGTTGCGCAGCTCGTTCTTCGCCAGGTTCGACGCGATCGTGTAGACCCAGGTCGAGAACTTCTTGCTCTGGTCGAAGCGGTGCAGGTGCCGGTACACCCGGATGAACGTCTCCTGCACCAGGTCTTCCGCGCGCTCGCGGTCGCCGGTGGTGCGGTAGACGAAGTTCAGCAGCCGCGTCTGGTAGCGCTCCACCAGCTCGCCGAAGGCGCGCTTCTCTCCGTCCAGGAAGGCGGCCACTACGCCGCTGTCGTCGAGCTGCTTGAGCGCCCCGCGGGCCGACGCGGGGTCGGCGGCTTTGGGTGCGCGGGCGAAGACGTCTATCATGGGAACCCCCTTCCAGGGAACTGCTTCGGGTTGGGTTTGGCCGGGCTGCACGGTGGAAGAAAGGCAGGGGACGTGCCCCGTTCCGCATCCCTCCGAAAACAGCCGCAATGCCGCTTGCCTGCTCGGTTTTCCGCTCACGGCTCCGGCGGATCGCTCCCGCCGGCCTGTCCCCGTTCGAGGACACCGCGTGCAGACTCTGGACACCGGCCCTCCCCCGCCCCGCCCGCCGGCCTACATCCCCAACACGAACCCCGCCGCGTACAGGAGGGTGCAGATGGTCTTGCCGTCGGTGATCTCGCCGTCGCGCACCATGCGCAGCGCTTCGGACAAGGGGAGGGGCACCGTCTCCATGAACTCGTCGGGGTCGAACTCCGTCTCGCCCACCGTGAGGCCGGTGGCCAGGTAGAGGTGGATCTGCTCGTCCGTGAAGCCCGGCGTGGTCCAGATGGTGGTGAGGAAGCGGATGGAGCCGGCAGTGAGCCCCGTCTCTTCGCGGAGCTCGCGCCTCGCGCACTCCTCCCAGGGCTCGCCCGGCCGGTCCGGCCGCCCCGCCGGCACCTCGTACAGGTAGCCGCCGGCGGCGTAGCGGTACTGGCGAATCAGGACGATCTGCGGGTCGCCGCCCGCCGGGTCGCTCAGGACGGGGAGGACCGCCGCGGCGCCCGAGTGCCGGATCAGCTCCAGCTCTCCCGTGGAGCCGTCCGGAAAGCGGACGGTGTCCACCCCCAGGTCCACGATGCGCCCCTTGTGGACCGGCCTCCGCGAGATCATCCCCGGCGCGCCGGCCGGGGGAGTGGGGTCGCTCATCGGTTTCCGCACCTTGAAGATGTCCAAAGAAGGGGCGCCGCTCAACCGGTTGAACGGCGCCTGACTGCAAGCTCACTCAAACCTAATGGAGAGGATCCCTGGATCGTGTGCCACCTGGCCGCGTTCCGGCGCCGGACGTTTGCGATCCCCGCGATCAAACCATCTTCCGAAGCCGCGACCCCAGCAGCCGCAGCCATTCCCGCCACGGGCTTGCGCCGGCCCCTGGCGCGAGAACGAAGCAATGGCTCGCGCGCGGGTTGGAGGGGTCGAGCTCATGATCGGAGGTATACGTCTTCAACTCCGCCCGAGACGGCAGCTTGATCGTGTCTGGCCTCAGTGTGGCGCGCCAGGTGTGCCAACCCCTTCCGACTTCATGCGGATCATATTGCTTCGAGACGTACTTGCGGATCGCGTGATTCAGGCTCAGAAAGTGGTAATGCCGCATGGGAAGTGATTCGGGGTATAGATTCAACCCGGCGAAGTGCACTCTGTGCCCTCCCGACTGGGCAAGGTCGACGGGAGCCGGCTGTCGTTTCCAGGCCCGGATCAGGTGCGGGACGGTAGGGATGAATGGATAATACCACTTCATCGTCTCCAGGAATCCAGGATGCTCATGATCGGGGGACTCCTGCGTGGGAACAAAGGTGTACTGGTAGAAGTTCACCGCGTTGTATCCCTGCGCATCGATGTCCGCGAGAGCCTCGCACAGGGTGATCCCCGGACGCGGTGAGGGGTAGATCTCGTCCGCGTCGACGTGCATGAACCAATCGGCATCGAGCGTGGCGGCGATCTGTGCTTTGCGTTCCAGCAACGACGACCAGCGGTAGATGCCGTCGCGTGGAAAGCGTTCGACGCCGAGCAAGCCGCGGCCGAGGTAACGGGACGCGATCGCGACCGTCCGATCCGTGGAGTCGTTGTCTACGAGGTACGCTTGGATACCCTGCTCGAAGAGGCTTTCCAGGCAGGGCTCGATGAACCGCTCCTCGTTATACGTCGCCAGAATCGCTACGACACGCATCACGACCCCGCCGGGGGAACACCCATTTCCAGGGATTCGCCGTCGAGTGCGGCCTGGAACATACTCCGGTAGTTTTCGGCCTGATGCTTCCAATCCCAGGCCTGGATGGAGGCGAGCGCACCTCGGCCTAATTCGTCCCGCAGCCGCGGGTTGTCCCGTAGCTGGCTGATCTTGCCCGTGATGTCGGCCACGCTGCGGTCGACGAACAAGCCGTTGATGCCGTTCTGGATCAGCTCAGGCATGTTGCCGACCCGCGTCGTCACCACGGGAACGCCACACGCCGCGGCCTCCAGGCAGGGGTTTGGAGTTCCCTCGGTGCGGCTGGCGCAAAGATACACGTCGATCGAGCGGTAGAATTCGAGCATAGCGTCGCGCCCTCGCCACTCCTTCTCACGCGCCGCCAGTACGAGCCGGGCTCCTTTGACCGCGCGTATGGCAGGCACAATGAGATCACGGACACCGCGCTGGTTGGGACCCTGGTTCGTGAGGCTTCCCGCCCATCCGACGCGCAACTGCGTCGTCGCGGCTGGTCCGCCGGCACCGGCTTTCGATATGGTTTTCCCGAGTGCGCGCCGGACCGAGCTCAGCAGTCCTTTTCCATTGGAGCGGGTGCCCTGCAATTGTTCTGCACGGAGCGTCTCACGGCGGGCCGGGGGAAGGCCGTCAGCGATGGGACGAAAGAAATCGGTGTCCACCCCGTTCGGCGTATAGAATACCGGGACCTCCACGAGCGGCCGGATCTCGTGGTAGAGGAGCAGGTTGTTGGCGAACACGCCGCGGGCCATCCGGCGAAGCACATCCAGCCCCGCATCGCGCCACCGGCCCTCGAGCTCGAAGTGCGAGCAGACACCGACGAGCAGCTTGCGCCGGTTCCGCATGAAAGCAGCCTCAAGGTGCTTCAGGCGGTCCAACTGCAGCCAGTAGTAGACCAGGATCAGATCGGCTGCGTCCAGATCGGCCTCGGTGACCTCGGACTGGAAGCGCTTCCGGATCTGGTACTCGCCGCCCAGCGTACGCTGCAGGCTTCGCGTCTTGTAGTCGTGCGCCCAGTTTGGCGCGTCTACGACGAAGAGTATCGTGGGACCGGGAGATCGGATCATCTCGAATCGTTCGTCATCGTGGTGCGCTCGTCGTTTCGGCCTGCACTTCGAAGATCGTCGAGGTCGTTCGTACGCGGGTTCCTCTCACTTCGGGCGCCGTATGGCTGTGTAGCGCCGAAGGCGGGCCGCCAGGCCCTGCGCCCGGAATCGCGCCCGGTAGGCCGCACGCGCGAGAGGCTTCGGAAGGCGTGCGATGGCGAGCAGGAAGCGGTGCTCGCCCCGCGGCGGCCGGGGATAGATGGCGGGAAGGGCGCGCAGAGTCTCGACGTCACCGATCAGCACCGACCCACGGATGCACCAGTCCAGAGTCCGGTGAACGAACAGGTCGGCAGCCTCGCGCCGCGCCGCGCTGGTGAACGAGGGGTAATGTTCCAGCAGCCGCGCCACAGCCGGCGAGAGGTCCTCGAGGCGCCGCAGAGGCTTGCCCTTCCACCGCGTTCCGGCGGTTTCCGTGATTCCTCCCGTGCCCCGCACGTAGACCCCGGTCACGCGCGTGGAGCACGCCACCGGCCTCGCCAGGGCAATCCGCACCCAGTACTCGCTGTCCTGCCCGCTCGGCAGGGGGAGAAAGCCTCCGGCCGACCGGTACACGTCCCGGTGGATCGCGGCCGTGCTGGCGCACAGCGGACGCGAGCCACGGCCTACACTCGCGATGTAGTCGATCTCCTCGATGCAGGGCTCGGCGGCCGGCGGAACATCGAACCGGCCCTCGCGGTCACTCACCACGCACGCGGTGCCGATGAGACCCGCCGCGGGATGAAGGGTGCGGATACGATCCAGCTCCGCGAGATGTTCGGGGAACCAGACGTCGTCCCCATCGAGGAACGCGATCCAATCGTGGCGTGCCGCTTCGATCCCCGCATTTCTCGCGGGACCAGGACCGCGATTCGCTTGAGTGAGCAGTCGCAGCCGCGCGTCCGTCGCGCGGCGAACTTCGGCGACGCTCCCGTCGGTGGATCCGTCGTCGACGACGATCAGCTCGAAGTCGCGGTACGTCTGTGCGAGTACCGAGGCAACGGTTCGATGGATCGTCCGCTCCTTGTTGTAGAGCGGTATGACGACGCTGAACATGCAGGTGGATCGCCCGCGTTCGGGTTGATCGGGTTTGGACGGCCGCGTACCCGCGCAGCACCTCCACGTCGCTAGCTCACCGCTCCGCTCGGCAGGGCCGCGGGTGCACCTGCCTGAACGACCCGTCCTCCGTCCAGCCGGATGACGAGGTCGCACGTATCCAGGTTGGAGAGACGGTGCGTCACGATCACCACCGTCTTCTCGCTCTCGAGAGCGGAGAGCGAGCGGATCACGGCCGCCTCCGTGACCTCGTCGAGAGCACTGGTCACCTCGTCCAGGATCAGCAGGTCCGCCCGCTTGTACAACGCGCGCGCGATCCCGATGCGCTGGCGCTGCCCGCCCGACAGCTGCACGCCGCGCTCGCCCACGCGCGTGCCGAAGCCGTCCGGCAGCCCCGTGATGAAGTCGTACACCTCCGCCTGACGCGCCGCACTCTCCATGCGTGCCGTATCGATGCGCTCCTCCGGCTCGCCGAAGGCGATGTTCTCGGCGACGGAGCGGTCGGCGAGGTAGATCGCCTGGGGTACGTGGGCGATCTGCGCCTGCCAGCGCGGCCTCGTCGCCTCGTCGATCGGCACCCCATCCACGAGGATCTCGCCGGCGGTGGGCTCCAGAAGCCCCATCAGCAGGTCCAGAAGAGTGCTCTTTCCGCCTCCGGAGCGTCCGACGATCCCGACACGCGCACCGCGCGGAATTCGCAGTGTGACCCCCCGAATGACGTCCGTGCCGTGGGCGTAGCTGAACGAGACGTCGCGCAGGAGAACGTCCTGCGCGAAAGGGAGCGGTGTGGCGGCGGATTGCGGCAGCACGGGCACCACGGGCGCGCGGAGCAGGGCGAGCAGGTCGCGCAGCGCGTGCAAGTTGCCCGCGTACTGGGTGAAGCCGAAGTACACCTGCTGCAGGAACGGCATCAAGCGTTGCGCGC
>DASVVI010000662.1:0-5286 GCA_036386635.1 Longimicrobium sp. | reverse complement strand
GATCTGTGGTCGGCTTGACGATGATCTCCGCACTCAGCTAAGCCGCCCGACGCGCTCTCCTCCCGAAGAGATTTCTCCCTCGATGACTCCCCGAACCATGGAACGCCGCTACGCCCGCCTGCGCTGCGCGTCGTTAGGCCTCTGCGCCCTGCTCTCGCTCGCGAGTGCGTCGGACGCGGCCGGACAGCCGTCCGCTCCGGAGCAGCGGCTGCGCGAAGCACTCGGTTGGAGCTCGTTTACACCCGCCCGCCCGATCGCGGAGCCACGGACGACTATTGCGGCGGGCGGCCTGGTCATGATGCACGTGTGGCTGAAGAGCCCCCCGGGTGAAGCCCGGACAGAGCTCCTCGGGATTCAGCCGCTCCGCCGCGGGCGCAGCGTGGTTGCGCCGATGGCCGCCGTGGGCGACTCGGTGACGGCGTTCCTCGGTGGAAGGGCAATGCGGATTCCAGTGCTTGCCCGAGTGCCGGCGCGCCAGACCTTTATCGGTGGTGTGTGCGTGCGGACCGGGTGGACGTACCTGCTGGGGGCGCCGGACACCACCATCGCCGAGCTTCGGCGCCTGCTCAGGGGGACTGAGGGGGTGGCGGTGCGGCGGGCGGCGGGCGGCGGGTGCGCGCCGCGTGGAGGCGTCACCTCTTTCGATCGAACAAGCCTACCGGCCGGAGTTGCAGCGGGCGCACGCGGCGTGGCTCGAGCGTACCCGCAGCAGGGCAACCCCGGAACAGCTGCGCGACGCGGCGCAGCACTCGCGGCTACGCATCCTGCAGTTCCGCGGCCCCAATGGGTCGGTGCTGCACTACGCCACGTTCGATCTGGAGGTGATCGACAATCCGGCCGGCGCGGTGCCCGAGATGAGCCTGTACTCCCGCCAGATCGTCTCGGACAGCGGGACGGTGCTCGCCAACCTCCTCGGTGCCGAGCGGATGGTCGGCACCACCGACGCGGACGGCGACGGCATCGACGAGCTGGTGCTGGAGAACGGGCTGGTCACGTGGCACGGACGCGCCTGGCGGTTCCGCCCCGTGGAAGCCGACTGGGGCGTGGAGCAGGGGTGCCGCTGAAGCGCCGCCTCTGCTCCTCCGCGACGTGGGCTGTATTTTGGCGGCAACCCTTGAGGCGACACCGTGAAGCCGAGGCAGATCCGCAGCTCACGTCGCGAGCAGCTCTGGTGGCGTCTATCCGACACCTGGGCTGCAGGAGGCGGATACTGGTATCCGCTCACCGAGGTGCCGCAGCGGAATGTTCTGGCTTTCCAGGCGCCTTGTTTCTATCAGGCCCTCGTAGCTGGCGAGAACCTACCCGCGATCCTCGCTGCTCGCGGAGTTGACCGTATCTTTGAGCTGCGTGAAGTCGGTAGTGCGTACGAGCTTCGCCTCGCGGATTTGGACCCTGTATACACGGGAGACGAAGGGTTCTGGTGCTCCGACGCACTGGACTGGGTGCTCTACGCCTCGCACGAGAACTCGCTCACGGTGGGGGGAGAATGGCTGATCACCGCGGTGAAGTTCGCCTGGCCCGAATGGGAACGGTACGTGTGGGACAACCCCCGTTCATCCGGTAGCGCCACCCCTCTCCACTAACAAAGGCGCCGCAGGCGACGTGCGGCTGGGCATGGTCCAGAGTATAATACAGTGAGGCGCATGCGGCTGAGCTTGGTTGCTCGGAGGCCGCCGGTAGACCGCCAACCTCCGCCCACCGTAAACTTCGCATTCATGAGCCGAGCGCCTAAGTACCCCCAACTGATGAACCCGCTGCTCCAGGCGTTACGCGACCTCGGTGGCTCTGGCTCTATTGACGAGATCTACGAGAAGGTGGCGGAGACCCTCAAGTTGCCCGAAGAGGTACTGAGCGTTCCGCACGACCCAGAAAAAAGCAATCAATCCGAGGTGCAATATCAGCTCGCGTGGGCACGCACCTATCTCAAGAAGTACGGCATTCTCGAGAACTCCAGCCGTGGCGTCTGGGTTATCACCACGGAAAAACGCCACGTGCAGAAGGTGGATACGCGGGAGGTATTGCGCACTGTTCGGGAAATGGGTCGGAGGGAGCGGGCACTCCGAGAAGCAGAGGAGCCGAACGGGGAGACGGTTGGAGAGGATGCGCCGGAGGAGGTCCACTCGTGGCGAGCACGCTTGCATCACGTGCTCACGCAGAGAGTTGATCCGGCTGGCTTTGAACGCTTGGTCAAGCGCCTGCTACGAGAGTCTGGTTTCGTTCACGTTGAGGTCACCGGCCGGTCCGGGGATGGGGGAATCGATGGTAAAGGCATCGCGCGCTTGAGTGGGTTGCTCAGCTTCCATGTTATTTTCCAATGCAAGCGCTACCAGGGCGCTGTATCTGCGGGGCACATCCGGGACTTTCGCGGCGCCATGGTAGGACGCGCGGATAAGGGTTTGTTCATCACCACCGGCACCTTTACGCGCGACGCTCTTCGCGAAGCCACACGCGACGGCGCACCACCCATTGACCTGATTGATGGTGATCAACTCGCGGAAAAGCTTAAGGAGCTGAACCTCGGGATCAATACTGAGGTCGTGGAGAAGGTCGCTATTGATGAGAACTGGTTCCTTACACTCTAAGCAGTCGTCGCTGTAGCTGAACGATCGGCTGCAGGCGAAAACGGCTGACCACTCTTGCCGGATTCGTGTGAACTGCCAAGGGGGGGCACCCCTCTCGACGTTGCTAGCACTTTGCGCCCTTGCCCGTCGCACCAGAGCCGGGGGCGTTAGGCAGCATCCAGCAGAGCTGCGAAGCGGTTCCCGCTCCCGTTACCCCTCCCGCACTGTTGCGGCGGACTACGTCTCTTTCTGGGCGCCGGTAACCGGTGGGGCACACCAGCGTGCACGCGGGATCACGCACCTCCCAACACCGCGTGTGCTCGCGCTTGTGCACGATATACGCGGCAGACTCTCTCCGCGTCCCCGCGCCTCCGCATGAGCCGCTGTTCTCGTTGTTCTCTCTGTTTTCTCTGTGGCTCTGTGTGAGGCCCTTCCGTTCCAAGTCCGCCGGGCGCCGGAGCTTGTCGCCTCCGGCCTGAAGGGGTATCTTCCCGCGTTTCCCGGGGGGCTCCCCGGCTACGCTCCACCCTTTAGCAGCGCAACCATCGTGGCCCATCGCCAGCTTTTCACATCGGAGTCCGTCACCGAAGGGCATCCGGACAAGATCGCGGACCAGATCTCGGACGCGGTGCTCGACGCCATCCTGGAAAAGGATCCCAACGGCCGCGTGGCCTGCGAGACGCTCGTGACCACCGGCGTGGCCGTGGTGGCCGGCGAGATCACCACCGACACGTACGTGGACATCCCGGGGATCGTCCGCAGCACGCTCAAGGGGATCGGGTACACGGACGCGAACTACGGGATCGACGCGCACACCTGCGCGGTGATGACGACGATCGACCGCCAGTCGCCGGACATCGCGCAGGGGGTGGACACCGGCGGCGCGGGCGACCAGGGGATGATGTTCGGCTACGCGACGGACGAGAACGACGCGCTGATGCCCACGCCCATCCTCCTGGCGCATCGCCTGGCCGAGCGGCTGGCGGAGGTGCGGAAGAACGGGAAGCTGATGTGGCTGCGCCCCGACGGTAAGACGCAGGTCTCCGTGGCGTACGAGGACGGTCGGCCCGTGCACGTCGACACGGTGGTGGTGAGCACGCAGCACGATCCCGAGGCCAGCAACGAGGAGATCCGCGCGGGTGTGATCGAGCACGTCATCACCCCCATGCTCCCGGCCAATCTCTTTGATCCCGAGCGCTGCACGATCCACATCAACCCGACCGGCCGCTTCGTGATCGGCGGGCCGCACGGCGACGCGGGGCTCACGGGCCGCAAGATCATCGTGGACACCTACGGCGGGATGGGCCGGCACGGCGGCGGCGCCTTCAGCGGCAAGGACCCCACCAAGGTGGACCGCTCGGCCGCGTACGCCGCGCGCTACGCCGCCAAGCACATCGTGGCCGCGGGCCTGGCGCGCCGCTGCGAGATCCAGCTCGCCTACGCCATCGGCGTGGCGCAGCCCGTCTCGGTGCGCGTGGACACCTTTGGCACCGGCACCGTGAGCGAAGAGGCGATCGAGACGGCGCTCCAGGAGGTCTTCGACTTCACCCCCAAGGGGATCATCGAGTCGCTGGGCCTGCGCAGCGCCATCTACCGCCCCACCGCCGCGTACGGCCACTTCGGGCGCCCCTCGGTGCAGGCCGGCAACGGCACGCCGGTGACGCTCTTCCCGTGGGAGCGGACGGATCGGGTGGAGGATCTGCGCACGGCGGCGAACGGATGAAAAGAAGTGCGTTAGTGCGTTAGTGCGTAAGTGCGCTTGGATCGAAGCGCACCCGACGCACTCACGCACTAACGCACTCACGCACTTTTTCGATGTCATGATCAAGCTCCGCGTCCAATCCCTCGGCCTGGACCAGGCCAACAAAGCCCCCGTCGTGCTCCTGCAGGAGGCGGAGGGGGAGCGCGTGCTGCCCATCTGGATCGGGCCGGCGGAGGCGAGCGCCATCGCCATGGAGCTGGCCGGGATGAAGTTCTCGCGCCCGCTCACGCACGACCTCTTCCCCTCCATCATCACCGGGCTCGGCGCGCGGCTGACGAGGGTCCTGATCACGCGCGTGGAGGAGAACACCTACTACGCCGAGCTCGTGATCCAGCGCGGCGACGAGGTGTTTACCGTCGATGCGCGGCCGTCCGACTCCATCGCCATCGCGCTGCGGACGGGGGCGGAGCTGTTCGCGGGCGACGAGCTGCTGGATGGGTCGCCCACCATCACGGTCGTCGAGGGCGTGCCGCCGGAGGACGGGGACGACCCGGACCCGATGGCGCCGCCCGCGCCGAAGCTGCCGCCGGACGAGCTCAAGGAGTACCTGCGCAAGCTCAACCCCGAAGACCTGGGACGCTTCAACCCGTGATCCTTTCCGACCGCATCCGCGGGGCGGCGCGCCGCAAGGCCGGCCGCCTCGCTGTCGTTTTAGCGCTTTTCGCCTGCGCACTCCCCGCCGACGCGCAGGTGATCGCCGGGCGCGTGACGCGCGCGGGCACCCCGGAGCCGGGGCTCGTCGTGGAGCTGCACCGCGTCACGCGCAACACCCGCGGTCCGGTGGGGAAGGTGACCTCGGGGCCGGGCGGTGCCTTCACCATTCCGCTGCCGCCGGTGCAGGATTCGGCGGGGTTCACCGTCTTCTTCGCCACGGCGATTGCGAACGGGGTGCGCTACTTCGGGCCGGTGGTGCACGGCGGGGCGGGGGACCGCAACTACGAGAGCCAGGTGTACGACACCACC
>DASVVI010000661.1:0-3067 GCA_036386635.1 Longimicrobium sp. | reverse complement strand
CCGAGCAGGCGGACGTGATCCGCCGCCGCGTACTGGAGCCGCTGATTTCAGGGCCGGAGGAAGGATGAGCGAGGTGGACTCCTTTGCGCGGCTCGTGGATGCGCTGCGCCCCTGGCTTGGCCACCTGGTGATCGTGGGCGGCTGGTCGCACCGCCTGCACCGTCTGCATGAGCTGGCGGGCACCCCGGCGTACTCTCCGCTGATGACGCTCGACGCGGACGTGGCGTTCTCGGGACGCTCGCCACTCACGGGCGACATCCGTGAAGCACTGCGCGCCGCCAACTTCCAGGAAGCGTTCCGCGGCGACCACACCCCGCCGGTAGTCCACTACCAGCTCGGCGACGAGGAGGGCCAGGGATTCTACGCCGAGTTCCTCACCCCGCTTCACGGCGGTGGAGTACGCCGCAACGGCACCCCCGATGCCACCCTCCGGAAGGCCGGAATCACAGCGCAGAAGCTTCGGCACGTGGATCTGCTCCTCGCCGAACCCTGGTCGGTTCGCCTGAGTCCTAACGAGCCGATCCCGCTCGATCCCCCCGTCGATCTCTCCATCGCGAACCCGGTGAGCTTCATCGCCCAGAAGCTCTTGATCCGGAGCAAGCGCCCCGCCGACAAACAGGCGCAGGACGCGCTCTACATCCACGACACACTCGAGCTTTTCGGGAACGAGCTGCACACCCTTCGCGACCTCTGGAGATCCTCCCTCGCACACACGCTGCCGTCGAAGATCGGACGAACCATCCCGGAATTGGCTGCGAAGCAATTCGGCGCTGTGGATGACGTCATCCGCTCGGCCGCGCGCATCCCCGCCGACCGGAGCCTCCGCCCGGAACGCCTGCAGCAACTCTGCGCCTACGGCCTCGATGCGATCTTCGGCCCTCCCCTCCCTCCGCCTGGAAAATCGTAGGGGCAGACCTGCGTGTCTGCCCGCCCTCTCCCCTGCACCAACCCCCGCCGACGTGCACCGCCACCACGTAGGGGCCGCCCCGCGTGGCTGCCCGTGCCCGCCCTGGGCCGCCCCATGCGCACCGCACACCAACACACGCAAACCGCCCCTCCCCCAGGCAGTTTTGGGGGAGGGGCCACGAGGTGACGAGCTGGGGTGGGGCCTCTACCGCAGCAGTATCTCCTCGAACAGCGCCAGCGCGCGCGGGTCTCTTGACTGGCCCAGCCAGAAGATGGCGGTGCGCCGCAGCTCGGGGTCGCGGTGCGTGCGGGCGATGCGGATCAGGGCGGGCACCGCCTCCTCGCCGGGGCGCTGGGAGAGTGCGAAGACGGCGTGCTTGCGCATCCCCTGGTCACCGGTCGCGTCCACGATCTCCTGCAGGCCCTGGGTGGCGGATTCGCTCGCCTCCTGGCTCAACCAGAATACGGCGCTCTGCCGCGTGTCCCGCGGGATGCCCTCGCGCCGGGCGATCCGCAGCAGCGCCGGCCACGACTCCGCCCCCTCCGCGATCGTAGCGGGAAAGATCAGGTCCTTGCCCACGCCGCCGTCCGGGGTGCGCTCCGCGAGCGACAGCAGGTACGCCGACGCTTCGCGCGGGTCCAGCATGCCAAGGTCGGTGACGCGCCCGCCGCGCGCCTGGAAGGGGTACGCCACACGAGTGCGGACGTCGGTGACACGGCCGTCGCGCTTCACCAGCGTCACGCGCACCGGCCCCTTCAGGCACTCCGTCTCACCAGACGTGCTCCAGTTTCCATCGCGGACGGTGCGGGTGCCCTGGGTGACCCGGCTTCCGCGGGTGGAGATTCCTTCCTGCCACCCGCACACGTCGGGTCTGGCGGCGAAGGAGATGCGCACCTCGCCGTCCGGGGCGGCGTCCACGCGGCGGGAGATCGCGTCCTGGGCGTGCGCGCTCCCGGCGGCCAGGATGAGCGCGGCGGCGATGACGTTTGGTCCGTTCATGAGCCGATGATCTCCGCCAGGGTCTGCGCCGCCCGGGGGTCCCGGGACTGGCCGAGCCAGAAGATCGCCTTCGTCCGCAGCTGCCGGTCGGGGTCGCGCCGGGCGATGGCGATCAGCTTGTCGATCGCCGCGGCGTCGCCCCGCTGGGACAGGACGAAGATGGCCTGGTCCTTCAATCCGCGGTCCTGCATGGCGTCGTAGGCGGCGGCCAGCTCGGACGTGGCGATGCGGGTCTGCCCCGCCCAGAAGAGCGCCTGCTTGCGCACCTCGAACCCCTCGGAAGCGTCGCCCGCCACGCCCAGCAGCCAGCGCTCGTTGCCCGGGGAGCTCGCCAGCGCGTGCAGCATATTGTGCTTGAGCGCGGGATCCACCCGCCCAAACAGCCCGCGCAGGTACGACGCGCTCTCCGCCGTGCCGCGCTGCCCGATCCAGAAGATCGCCTTCTCCCGCATGGTGCGCGGGTTGCCGCTGTCGTCGGCGAACGCGCGCAGCACGGCGAACGCGCGGGGATTGCCGTGCTGCGAAAGGGCGAAGATCGCCTTCTCGCGCACGTGCGGGTCGTCGGACGTTTGCAGGATCTCCTCGATGAAGCGCAGCGACTGCTCGCTCCTCGACTGCGACAACCAGAACACCGCCTGCTCCCGCACCTTTGCGCTGGGATCGGTGCGGGCAACGCGCATCAGGGTGGCCTCGGCGGCGGGCGTCCCCTTGCTCGACACCAGGAACACCGCCTTCTCGCGGAGCCCCGGCGAGCATTCGTCGCGGCGTGCCAGTACCCGCTCCAGGATGGGGAGGGCGCGGTCCGCATCCATCTGCAGGAGGGCGTTGAGCGCGGCGACCTGCGTGTCCTGGTCGCCGCAGGAGGCGCCGGAGCGGGCGGCGCGCGTGGCGGTGCGCTCCACCTGGCGGGCGGCGCCCTCGTCGCCGTGCCGCGCCAGCTCGCCGCGGATGCGGGTGGCCAGCTCGTCGGCGTCGCGGCGGGTGGCGGCGCGGGGGTGGCGCGTGCGCTGCGCCTCCAAGGCGCCCAGGGCGGCGCGCAGCTCCGCGGGCGAGCCGGTGCGGTAGCGGGAGAACGCTTCCCAGTACATCGCGTCCGGCGTGTAGCGCGATGTGGGGTGCTCCTGCCGGATGCGCTGGAAGAGGCGCGCGGCCGCGGAGTAC
>DASVVI010000660.1:0-6224 GCA_036386635.1 Longimicrobium sp. | reverse complement strand
TCGGGGAGGCGATCGAGTTCCGCGGCACCACGTTCCTTGACTACCGCGACGCCAGCGGCAACCGTGGCGAGTTCTACGACCGGCTGCGAGTGTACGACCGCGAGGGACAGCCGTGCGCCGTGTGCAGCCGGCCGCTGCAGCGCATCGTACAGGCAAATCGATCCACTTTTTTCTGTGAAGACTGCCAGCGGTAGGCCACCCCGCGTACGGGGGCGTGCCGCCGGTGTCCCCGACGGAGCGCCTGAATGCACACGCCGACCGAGCCGAAGCTCCGCCCCGCCCGCCGCAAGACGCAGCGCCGCTGGCGCATCCCGCCGGTGCTCACGCAGGGCCCCGAGGTGTTCGAGGGGCTGGGCGTGCTGGATGAAGTCCCCGGCGACGGCGGCGTCATCCTCTGGCAGGCGCTCCGCGACGCGACGCTCTGGGCCGAAGCGGCCCCCGAAGTCCGCCCTGGGCTCTTCCAGCGGCGCGGCGCGCGCTCCACACTCTCCCCCGCCCTTCCGCCCGAGCTCGCCCCCGCCGTGCGCGACCTGCAGGCGCTGGCCGCCAGCCCCGGCCTGGGCGTGCCCGTGCGCATCGCCGCCGCCTGCCGCGCCGTCGCAGAATGGGCAGAGGAGAGGGGCCTCCTCTCCACCGCGCTCGCCTTCTCGCAGGCGTCCGCGCAGGCGGACCCGATGGACGCCGAAGCCGCGTACGAGGTGGCGCGCCTGGCCCGCCGCCGCGCCGAAGAGGCCCGCGCCGAGACCTGGTACCGCCGCACTGTCGCCGTCGCACGGCAGCGGGGGGACTGGGCGACCTACGCGCGCGCATTCCTGGGCCTCGGCTCCCTCCACGCCAGACGCGGGAGCCTGGCCGCCGCTCGGCGCTTCTACGTGCGCGCACTTCGCGCCGCGGACAGAAACACCCTTCGCGAGTTGGAAGGAAGGGCACTCCACAAGCTCTTTTTGGCCGCCGCCGAGGGCAGACAGCGGCGCGAGGCGGTGCGCCTCGCGGCCGCGGCGCTGGAGCACTACGGCCCCCATCACCCCCGAACGGACCGTCTGGCTTTCGACGTGGCGCGCCACTGGGTCGCGGGCGGCCATTTCGCCCGCGCGCTCCCCATCCTCCGCGCCCTGCGCGATGCCGAGTCGGGGCCGCTGCGCCTCCCGGTACTCGCCGAGTTGGCCCGCGCCGCCGCCGGCACCCACGACGCCGACGGGTTCCTCGACGCCTGGACGCAGGCCTGGGAAGCCGCGCGCGATGAGCCCAACGCGCAACCGCCAGTGCGCGCCATCCTCTCCCTGTCGCGTGCCGCCGCGGCGATGGGCGCCTGGAGCAAGGCCGAATCCGCCGCCCGCCACGCCCTCTCCATCGCCGCCGACACACGGGGCCGCGCCGCCGCCGAGGCCCTCCTCGACGCCGCCACCCGCCGCGCCGCCCCCGCCGCGCCTCAGCCCACCGAGCCCCCTGAGCTCGCCGCCGCCGCCGACGCGCTCGCCGTGCAGCTGGAGCGCGCCCTCGGCACCTGAACAACTGAAAGCCTCACACAGAGAACACAGAAGAAACAGAAAGCCACAGAGGAAATCCCTTGTTGTTCTCTCTGTGGCTCTGTGTCTCTGTGTGAGCCCGCTGTTGAAGTTCTCCCGCGTCTCCGCGTCTCCGTGAGCCCCCAGTTCGGCCCTTCCGCGAACGCACCACGCGCACTATCTTGCCGCGATTCGGTTTTTGTTCTCCGCGGCATCGAGCCCCCGCGTGCCCAAACCCGCCGCACACCCCCTGCGCGAATCCGTGCGCGACGCCCGGAACTTCCCCGGTACCTACCGGTTCCTGGCGCCGGACGGGGAGATCGTGTACGTGGGGAAGTCGAAGCAGATCCGTACCCGCCTCCTCTCGTACTTCCGCGCGCGCCCCGAGGAAAAGGGCTACCGCGTCGTCAACGAGGCGGGCTCCGTCGCGTGGGACTACGAGCCGAGCGAGTTCGCGGCGCTGCTGCGCGAGCTGGAGCTGATCAAGCGCTTCCGCCCGCGCCTCAACGTGCAGCACAAGCGCGACGGCCGGTACTCCTTTCTCAAGCTCACCGGCGGAGCCGTCCCCAAGCTGGGCGTCGTCGCCGCCGTCAGCGACGACCGCGCGGCGTACTACGGCCCCTTCCGCGGCGGACGACGGGTGATCGAGGCGGTGCGCGAGCTGAACGACGTGCTCGGCCTGCGCGACTGCGCGCTCACCACGCCGATGCGCTTCTCGGACCAGCCGGACCTCTTCGCCTTCGAGCGCACCCCCGGCTGCCACCGCGCCGAGCTGAAGCTTTGCCTGGGCCCCTGTGCCGGCCTCACCTCCCAGGCCGAGTACCGCAAGCGGGTGAACCTGCTGCGCGCCTTCCTCAACGGCGATGCGGACGAGCCGCTGGCGTGGCTCAACGCGCGTATGCTGGCCGCGGCGGAGCGGTGGGACTTCGAGTACGCCGCGGCCGTTCGCGAGCGGATCAAGCGGCTGGAGCGCCTGCGCGACGAGTTCGCGCGTCTGCGGGAGGCGCTGGACACCCTCACCTTCCTCTACCGCGTCCCCTGCGCGCGCGGCGTGGACCCCCGCGTGTACCTGATCCGCCGCGGCACCGTGCGCGCCGTCGTCTCGGCGCCGGACTCGCAGGCGGAGCAGCGGCGGCTGGCGCGGTTGGCGGAGGAGCACTTCGGCCAGCCGGAGCCGAACAGCGCGCTCGTTTCCAAGCACCAGGTGGACGAAATCCTCCTGATCGCCCGCTGGTTCCGCATGAATCCGCGCGAGTTGGAAGCCACCGTAGCACCCGAACGCGTAGATGCGGTCCCGCTCAGCGCGTGAGCTCCGCGCGGGTGGCACACCCGTTGCGCCCGCGCAGGGCCGTTCCGCGTGCGCGCGGCCCCTGACCATCACAGACCAAGGCATCCAGATGCGGAGCACCCTCCGCACCCTGCTCCTCCTCAGCGTCGCCGCGCTCCCGGCTTGCGACGACGCGCGCCCCGAAGCGGCGGCGCTGGCGCCCACGGACAGCGTGGCGCGCGATGAAGACCCGCGTGCCATCTACGGCGCCACCAGCGCGGAGAACGTCCGCGTCACGCCGGTGGAGATCGAGGTCGCCGATCTCCCGGCCGGGTGGAACGGGATGAAGATCGCCGCCCTCTCCGACTTCCAGCTCGGCCTCTGGCCAGACAACGAAAAGGTCGCCACCGCCGCCGTGCGCCGCGCCCTCGCCGAGAAGCCGGACATCGTGGTGCTGCTGGGCGACTACGTGGCACGCGGCGACGACTACGCCGCCCTGGACCGCATCCTGGCGCCGCTGCGGGGCACCCCCGTCTTCGCCGTCCTGGGCCACGAAGACGAGGACGACGACCCGGACGGCAAGCCGGACAGCACGCAGATCCGCACGGTGGAAGCGCTGCAGCGCAACGGAGTCCGCGTCCTGCGCAACGCCCGCGCCCCCTTCGGCCGCAACGGCGACACGGCGTACATCGCCGGCGTGGAGCCCTTTACGCCCCGCCGCCCCGAGTGGCGCCAGGCGGAGATCTACGGCGGCATCCCGGGCGGCCCGCGCACCCCGCTGCTGCTGGCGCACTTCCCCGCCACGGGCCTTTCCGTGCCGAAGGACAAATACGCCGCCGTCCTCACCGGCCACACCTTCTGCGGCCGCATGGAGGTGCCCGGCACGCCGCGCCTGACGTGGGTGAACACGGAGCTGTACCCCGGCACCCCCGAGCCCGACAAGCGCCGCATCTTTCGCGTGAAGGGGAGCACGCTCTTCATCACGTGCGGCGTGGGCTACGGCTTCATCCCCGTCCGCTTCGGCTCGCCGCCCGAGGTGGCGATGGTGACGCTGCGCGGCTTCAACACCAAGGCCGCCGCCGACAGCGCCCGCGCCGCCGCCGTCCCCGGCGAGGCCAACGTCGACTCGCTGCTCCAGGTCTACGGCCGCCGCGACACCACCGCCACCCCCACCGACACCACCGGCGGCGTGGCCCCCTGACCCACTAAACAGCGGGTCTCACGCGGAGACGCGGAGGCGCAGAGAGAACGACGGGTACAAAATGGAGGCACCGGAGAGCATCTCTCCAGTGCCTCCATCTTTTTGTCTGATGTTTGAAAGCCGCCGCACACGAGACCGCTTCAGCGGTCTTCGCGTCGTTCCAGCCGGGGGATTTATCCCCCGGCGACGCGTCCGCCAGCGCTCATCCCCCGGCGCTCATCCCCCGCACCCGCCCCAACACCGCCTCCGCCCTCCGCATCACATCCGCCAACTCCTTTTCGCACTCCAGCGCCACCAGATGCGCCGCGAGCAGCCGCTGGAGCGCCTCGCGATACTCGGCCTCCAGCGTCGTCATCTCGTCCTGCTCCAGCGGACTCTGCGCCATTACGTCACCCCGCCTCAACTGGAAGCGAGGGAGCGCAAACAGATCTCCGCGCCCCCTCTCCGCGTCTCCGCGCCTCCGCGTGAGACCCAAACACCCCCCGCGACCGCACCAGAGCCCCCTTACTGCGGCGCGCTCGCCGGGTCCCTGCGCGTGGGCTGCTGGCACACGGGCCAGGTGCGCGGCCGCCCCTGCTGGTCCACCGGAAGCTGGTCCAGCCGCGCGCGCGGCAGCTTCTCCGGCTCCTCCGACGCCAGGTACACGAGCATCGCCACCATCGTCGCGTTCCGCCGTACCTCGTCGAAGGCGATCTTGTCGTACGTGTCGCGGTTGGTGTGCCAGGTGTAGGTGCCGTAGTCCCACGACAGCGACCCCAGCCCGAAACCCGGCGCCCCCGCGCAGATGAAGGACGCGTTGTCGCTCCCGCCGCCGCTGGGGAGCCCCGGCGCGTCGATGCGCACCGAGTCCACCAGCAGCCCCGGCATGCGCCCGAACCAGCGGCGGAAGTACGGCTCCACGCCGGTCAGCCCCTGCATCGACACCTGCGCGATGCGTCCCGTGCCGTTGTCCTGGTTGAAGAGCGCCTGCAGCCCCTCCACGATGCGCGGATTGTCCGCCACGAAGCCGCGCGACCCGTTCAGCCCCTGCTCCTCGCCGGTCCAGTGGCCGGAGAGGATGGTGCGCTTCGGGTTCGGGTACGCCTGCCGCAGGATGCGCATCGCCTCCATCATCACCACGGTGCCGGTAGCGTTGTCCGTCGCGCCGGAGCCGGCGTCCCACGAGTCGAAGTGGGCCGACATCATCACGTACTCGTTCGGCTTCTGGCGCCCACGGATCTCCGCCAGGACGTTCGATGCCGGAACCTCGCCCGTGAACCGCGACACCGCGTCCAGCCGCAGCGTGGGCGACTGGTTGTTCTGCGCCATGCGGAAGACGAGCCCGTAGTCCTCGCAGCTCAGGTCGAGGGTCGGAACGCGCTCGGTGCGGGCCTGGAACACCTTGTCCACGCCCCATCCCTGCGACCAGAGGTTGGTCAGGATCCCCACCGCGCCCGCGTCCTCCAGGCGCCGCGGGAGGTCGCGCGCATTGCTGCCGGTGGCCTGAAGGCGGCGGTTCCAAGCGGCCATCGCCTCGGTGCGCTGCGTCTTCATCCGCTCGAACGTCGCGGCGGGAGCCCACTTCGCCCAGTTCTCGTCCGGGCGGCAGGTGGGCTGGGCGGCGGAGATCAGGACGAACTTGCCGCGCACGCTCCCGAGCGCGGCCTTGAACGCGACCGAGTCCGCGGCCTCGGGAAGCATCACCACGCCGGCGGTGACGGGTCCGTTGGTGCCGGGGCTCCACGCCAGCATCGTCCCTTCCAGCGACCGCATGCGTGGCGTCATCAGATCGACGTGCGTGTGGCCGCGCTGCCAGCCGCGCCAGGTGCCGTACTGCTCCTCACGCGCGGTGATCCCCCAGTTGCGGTAGGTGGAGACCGCCCACTGCCGCGCGTTCGCCATCTCGGGCGAGCCGGTGAGCCGCGGCCCTAGCGAGTCGGTGAGCACCTGCGCCAGCCGCTCCACCTGCGAGTTCGACATCCCCTCGCGCCAGATGCGCTGCAGCACGGGGTCGGTGGAAGTCCACTCCTGCGCCGCCGCCGGCGAGCCCGCCAGCAGCGCACCCATCACGAACGCGACCGATCGATTCATCGTACTCCGAGTGGTGGAAGTCGCACTGCGGGGGAAGTCCTAAGTGCTAAGTGCTGAGTGCTGAACGGCAGTGCGTGAGTGCGTTAGTGCGTGAGTGCGCTTTTTCACCTAGTACTTGGCACTTGGCACTTGGCACTTGATGTCCAGCGAAATCCCGGACGCCCGGTCCGCGCGCAAGCCG
>DASVVI010000659.1:0-2280 GCA_036386635.1 Longimicrobium sp. | reverse complement strand
TGGACGTGGTGGTCGCCTACAAGGAAGACCCCGACCGCGTGATGGCCGTGATGCTGGACGAGGGGCGCAGGCTGTACGAGGACCCCCAATGGCGCCCGCTGCTCCTGGAAGAGGTGCAGGTGCCGGGGATCGAGTCGTTCGGCGAGCACGGCGTCACCATCCGCATCCTGGCGAAGACCCTTCCGCTGAAGCAGTGGGACGCTGCGCGCGAGCTACGCCGCCGCCTCAAGCTCCGCTTCGACCAGGAAGGGATCGACGTCCCCTTTCCCACGCAGACGATGTACTGGGGCGAAGGCCAGTCTCCCGCCGACCTGGCCATGCTCGCCGCACGCCCCACCACCGGAGTGCAAGATGCGGAACGCTGAATATGGAAGGCGATGTAGGGATTCCGGCTCGTGAGCTGGAGGGAAGCGGGCATGCCGCCCTATTCCCTATTCCCTAGTCCCTGATCCCTATCCATGCCGATCCGCTTCTACAACACCCTGACCCGCCGCGAAGAAGAGTTCGTCCCCCTGGAGCCCGGCAAGGTCGGGATGTACACCTGCGGCCCCACGGTGTACGCCCCGCCCCACATCGGCAACATGAGGACGTTCTTCTTCGCCGACCTGCTGCGCCGCTACCTGGAGTTCCGCGGCTACCAGGTGAAGTTCGTGATGAACCTCACCGACGTGGACGACAAGACGATCCGGGGCGCGCTGCGCGAGGGCGTGTCGCTGAACGAGTACACGCAGCCGTTCATCGACGACCTCTTCCACAACTTCGACCAGCTCGGCATCCGCCTGGCGGACGTGCACCCGCGCGCCACGCACTACGTTCCGCAGATGGTGGACATCATCCGCCGCCTGCAGGAGCGCGGGATGGCGTACGAGGCCGAGGGCTCCGTCTACTTCGACATCTCGGAGTTCCCCGGCTACGGCCAGCTCTCCAAGGTCGACGTCTCCGCCGGCCGCCGCGGCGAGCGCGTAGCGGCGGACGAGTACGACAAGGACGACGTGCGCGACTTCGTCCTCTGGAAGGCCGCCAAGCCGGAGGACGCCACCGTCGGCGCCGTGTGGGACACGCAGTGGGGCCCCGGGCGCCCTGGGTGGCACATCGAGTGCTCGGCCATGAGCATGCAGGAGCTGGGCGAGACCTTCGACATCCACCTGGGCGGCGTCGACCTCATCTTCCCGCACCACGAAGACGAGATCGCCCAGAGCGAGGGGGCGACGGGGAAGCCGTTCGTGCGCTACTGGCTGCATGGCGAGTTCCTGCTGCTGGAAGGCGGCAAGATGGCCAAGTCCACCGGCAACATCTTCAACGTGCAGGACCTGGTGGAGCGCGGGGTGAAGCCGTCCTCGGTGCGCTACCTGTACCTGACCGCGCACTACCGCAGCAAGCTCAACTTCACCTTCGAGGGCCTGGCCTCCGCCGCCGAGGCCGTGCGCCGCGTGCGCGGAACCCGCGACCGCCTGCGCGACCACCCCGCCGTCCGCGATCCGGACCCGGCGGACACCCCCACCCTGCACGCCGCCGCCGACGAAGTGCTCGCCGCCTTCGCGGAGGCGATGGACGAGGATCTCAACACCAGCGTGGGGCTCGCCACGCTGCACCGGCTGACCGGCGCCATCAACACGCGGCTGGAGGAGCTCGGCACGCGCCCCATCAGCCACGCCGAGCAGGCCGCGGCCCTGGCCGCGCTGGAGCGCATCGACTCCGTCTTCGGCTTCGTGTCGCTGGCCGACCGCGAGTCGCAGGTGGACGAGGGGCTCGCCGCCTGGGTGGAGGAGCGGATCGCCGCGCGCCAGGCCGCCCGCGCGGCGCGCGACTTCGCCACCGCCGACGCCATCCGCGACGAGATCGCCGCGCGCGGGGTGGTGGTGGAGGATACGGCGCAGGGGCCGCGCTGGTCGCTGGGGTCCTGAGGCGGGGGTGGTGAAGGGGGCGATTGCGCGTTAAATTCGACCCCTTCGCCACCTTAGCTCAGCTGGTAGAGCACTCGATTTGTAATCGAAAGGTCGTCGGTTCGAACCCGACAGGTGGCTCTCGGCGCCTGCCGAACCGGATTGCGTGCCCAGCACCGATCCACTAGCTTTTCCACCCCGCCGCTCGCGGCGGGGAACTCCCGGGCGGGAGTAGCTCAGTTGGTAGAGCATTAGCCTTCCAAGCTAAGGGTCGCGGGTTCGAGTCCCGTCTCCCGCTCCTGTGAGATGGCCCTGCGGCGTGGTTTGCGCTGCAGGGCCTCTTCTTGATCGCGGCTCAGAACGCATCCGAGGCGCCACGGCTACGCTGGGCGCTGGC
>DASVVI010000658.1:0-15237 GCA_036386635.1 Longimicrobium sp. | reverse complement strand
CACCGCTTCCCAGGCGTCTGGCCGTCGCGCAGACCTTCGTACAGGATGAAGTAGCCCCACTGGAGCACGAAGTACGCGGCGATGGCGATCGCGAGCCCCACTCCGGAGAACAGGTTGCCCGACCCGCCCGCCGACTTCCAGCTCAGGTACACGGCCAGGAACACCCCGGCCTGCGCCAGCAGCAGGATGAGCCGGTCGATGAGCAGCGCGGTGAATCGCGACCCGAGGTCGGCCAACTCGTAGCCGATGGCGACGTGCTCCGGCGTCTCGACGTCCACCTGGCGGTCGTGGAGGCGCTGCACGGTACTGGTGGACATGGTGATGCTGGTGCGGAGGGGAGGATCCGGCGGTTCCCCCGAATGTACCGGAGCGCGCCTCCTCGTGCGAGTCCCGCGGCGCCGAAGTAGTTTCAGCGGCGACGACACACCAAAGGGAGAGCGCGGATGGGTGAAGAGGTGCTGCACGCGGAAGCGCCGGGGGTGGTGCGGGTGGACCTGCGCTGGATGGGGATGGCGAAGCAGGTCGCGTCGTACCTGGTGTCAGACGGCGGAGAGCTGGCCGTGGTGGACTGCGGGCCGGGGAGCACGCTGTCTGCGCTGCTGGACGGCGTGCGCGCGGCGGGGCACGATCCGGCCGCGATCACGCACCTCCTGCTCACGCACGTGCACCTGGACCACGCGGGTGCGGCGGGCGAGCTCCTGCGTGTGGCGCCGCGCGCCCGCCTCTACGTGCACCCTCGCGGAGCCCGCCACCTCGCCGGCCCCTCGCGCCTCCTCACCAGCGCCGCGCGCATCTACGGCGACCGCATGGAGGTGCTCTGGGGGACGATGCTTCCCGTGCCCGGGGCGCGCATGACCGTGCTGCACGACGGCGACGAGGTGCGCGTGGGCCGGCGTACGCTTCGCGCGCTGGACACGCCGGGCCACGCGGTTCATCACCACGCCTACCACAACCCCGATGCCGGGCTCCTCTTCAGCGGCGACGCGGGGGGCATCCGGCTCGACGGCACTCCGTACGTGCGCCCGCCCACCCCGCCGCCGGACATCGACGTCCCCGCCTGGCGCCGCAGCATCACGCGGATGCGGGAGGCGGGCGCGAGCCTCATCCTCCCCGCGCATTTTGGCGGGACGGGAGATGTGGCGTGGCACCTGGACGACCTGGAGGCGCGCCTGGCGGACTGGGATGCCTGGTCCCGCCGCGAGCTGGACGCGGGAGGGGATCTCGCGTCGCTCACCGTGGCGCTCCGCCACAAGGCCCACGCGGAGGTCGTCGCCGCCACCGGAAGCGAGGAGCTGGCCCGCGCCTACGAGGCCGCGGTGCCCTCGCAGATGATGGCGGCGGGGCTCGTGCGCTGGCATACGGTAAGTGCGTGAGTGCGTTAGTGCGTGAGTGCGTTGGAGACACGGGGTTGAAGGGGTGCGAATGCGCTGGAGAAGCGGGGGCGGGCGCGGACGCGCTTGCGGTACAGGCGAGGAATGGCGGGGGCATGGCCCGGAAGGGGCCCGGTCTTTGCCGTAAAAGAGCCGCCGCGCGAGAGAAGCGGCGGCCTGGGGCGATGCGCAGCGCTCCACGCGCATCTCGCGACGGCGGAAACGGGGCGGGTGCCGCGCGCGGCCGAACGGGGTGGTTGTCAAACGGGCCGATGCGTGTATCTTGCCGCTGCGGGGGATCGGCGCTCCTTGCGTGCCCACGCGCCCGCGGCGGACCGTAACCCTTTCCGCCACAGCGCGATCCGCGGAACGGCGAAGGGCTGGGCGGGTAGACGGGTGCGGCGGGTGAATGTATTTTTATGCATTCACTGGATTGAAAATGCGGGGCGGGGGAGAGTGCTGGGCCGGCGCGGGCCGGAAGCGGGAAACAACCGGAGGTGCGTGCTTGACAGCGGTGGAGACGCCGTGCACCTTTCGGAAACCTGAACACAGCCCGTATCTAGCGTCAGCACCGCCTGAACACCCCGGCCTCCGCCGAGTGCCCTTCCCGTTTGGCACAAGGCGGAGTTTCGATCTAACGTTCGCTACGGAGCCGGTCAGAAATCCGAGCGACCGTTCGTTCAGGATGACAAACAGGGCCGCCAAGGTCCTCGGCGCCGGCGGGCGGCGCCACCGCGATCCACACGGAGGGACGGAATGTTCAACAAGCTGGTCGCATCCGGCGGCGCGAAGAAGAGCTTCTGGACCGCCAAGACCATCGCAGCCTCGATCGTCCTCCATGGGCTGCTCGTGGCGGGCGCGATGGCGGCCAACCGGGGGTACGACCCCAACGCCAAGAAGTCCGAAGAGCTCGTGGACTTCATGGACATGGAGGACGAGAAGAAGCCCGAGGAGCCGAAGCCCGAGGAGGAGAAGCCGAAGGAGCCCGAGCCGCCCCCGCCGGAGCCCGAGAAGGCCGCTCCCCCGGTGGTGAAGGGCTTCCAGGAGCTCCAGCCCCCCATGGAGCCGCCCAAGGACATCCCGGCCGTGGACCCCAACCAGCAGGCGGTCAAGGTCGAGGACTTCAGCGGCGAGGGGAAGGCCGGCGGCGTGAAGGACGGCGTCGACAAGGGCGTGGCGCAGAGCACCGTGGAGCGCGAGACGCCGCCCGACCAGGGGGTGTACGACATCTCCTCGGTGGAGGTGAAGCCCTCGCTCTCCAACAGCAGCGACGTGGCGCGCGCGCTGGAGCGGAACTATCCGCCCCTGCTTCGCGACGCCGGCGTCGGCGGCACGGTGATGCTCAGCTTCCGCGTGAACGAGGACGGCCGCGTGGACCCCACGACCATCGAGGTCGTGTCCAGCGACAACGAGCAGTTCTCCGAGGCGGCCAAGAAGGTGGTGGAGCGCATGCGCTTCCGCCCGGCCAAGGTGAACGACCGTCCCGTGAAGGTGCTGGTGCAGATCCCCATCACCTTCCAGCCGCAGTCCTGAGCCGCGGCGGGGCCGGGTAGAAGGAAGCGGCCGCTCCCACGGGGGCGGCCGCGGCAGGGCCGGAGGAAGTGCGGCGCGCCGCGGGCGGCGCCGCGAACTGAAGTCAACCGGAAACACTCTTGTCGAAGCGCGTCCCGCGCGAGGAGAAGCCAAGCCAATGTCATTCTCGATTGCTGAGATCTGGGCCGATACCGGATGGTTGAACCGGGGCATCGTGATCCTGCTCCTGCTCATGAGCGTGCTGTCGCTCTCGGTGGCCGTGGCCAAGTGGCTCCGCTTCCGCAAGATGTCTGCGGCCACGCGGGCCTTCGCGCCGGCCTTCTCGCAGGCGCTGGAGCAGGACAACATCGCCGAGGCGCTCGCCACGGCCGACCAGTACCCCAACTCGCACGTGGCCCGCGTGCTCGGCGAGTCGCTTCGTGAAGTGGCCCCGCTGCTGGACGACCCGCGCGCCGCGGGTGCCGCCATCAACTCGGCCGAGCGGTCGGTGGAGCGCGAGCAGATCCTGCTGGCCAACGACCTGAAGAGCGGGCTGGGCCTGCTGGCCACGATCGGCGCCACCGCGCCGTTCGTGGGGCTGCTGGGCACCACGCTGGGCATCGTGAACGCCTTCATGGGCATGGCGTCGCAGGGCGGCGGCCTCGAGGCAGTGTCGTCCGGTATCGCCGAGGCGCTGATCGCCACGGCCATCGGCCTGATCGCCGCCATCCCGGCGGTGTGGCTGTACAACTACTTCACCGCCAAGCTGGACACGCTCTTCTCGGAGCTCGCCTACGCGGGCCGTGAGATGATCGACTGGATGATGACCCGCCAGGCCAAGCGCGACCTGGGGATCACCACCACGCGCAACGCCCCCGCGTACGGAGACTGAGTCATGGCTGGAACCAGGCTGGGCGGCAATGCCGCTTTCGGCGGGTCGGCCGTCCCGACGGTCACGGGCGGCGGCTCGGACGTGACGGCCGACATCAACGTCACGCCGATGATCGACGTGATGCTGGTGCTCCTGATCATCTTCATGGTGATCACCCCCGCGCTCGCCTTCGACGCCAAGCTCCCCAAGGCGAAGACGGCGGCGCCGGAAAAGGAGGAGCGGGTCACGCTGGGGATCGACAAGGACGGGAAGTACTACGTCGACGACAAGTTCGTGGCCGACCCCCAGCTGGAGACGCGCCTCCGCGAGGCGTACGCCAAGCGTCCGGACGACCACGTCCTGTACCTGAAGGCGGACAACAACTCCAAGTACTCGCGCACGCTCACCGCCATTACGGCGGCCAGCAACGCGGGTGTGCGGCGGATCGGCGCGATCACGGAGATGCCCAAGGGCGCTCCCATCTCCAAGTAAGGACGGTACAGCATGGGAATGGGAGTAGGCGGTTCCAAGGGTGGTCCGCAGTCGGACATCAACATGACGCCGATGATCGACGTGCTGCTGGTGCTCCTCATCATCTTCATGGTGGTGCAGGAGAGCCTTCAGCGCGGCGTGTCGGTGCAGATTCCTCCTCCGCCGGACCAGAACCAGGTGGCGCAGCAGCCGCCTGACGACCAGCAGATCGTGCTGGAGGTGAAGCCGGGCCCCGTGTTCGCCATCAACCAGCAGCCCGTGGACGTGGCGGCGCTGGAGGGGCGGCTGCGCGAGATCTTTGCCCAGCGCAACCGCAAGGTGATCTTCGTCAAGGGCGAGGAAGAGCTCACCTACAAGGACGTGATCCGCGCGGTGGACGCTTCGCGCGCGGCGGGCGTCACGGTTGTGGGCCTGGTGCCCCGCCCGACGGTGGGGCAAGCCACGGTGACCCCGGCGCCGGGGCAGTAAGAACGGCAGGACAGCTTCTCTCCCGGACCGGCCGCCCAGCGCGGCCGGTTCCGTCTCCGCCCCTTTCCCTTCCCGCGGAGGTGCTCCATGGCCATGACCACCGGCAAGCGCGGCGGCCACGTCTCGGCGATCAACATGACGCCGATGATCGACGTGCTCCTCGTCCTTCTCATCATCTTCATGGTGGTGCAGCAGGGCCTGCAGCGCGGCGTCCGCGTCCAGGTTCCGCCCCCCAGGTCCGACCAGCCGGTCAACGCACCCGACCAGATCGTGCTGGAGGTGGCGCCGGGCGGGTCGTACCTGCTCAACCAGCAGCCCGTGGCCGCGGGCGCGCTGGAGTCCACGCTGGAGCGCGTGTTCGCGCCGCGGCCGCGCAAGGTGCTCTTCGTAAAGGGCGGCGAGCAGGTCGCCTACGCCGACGTGGTGCGCGCGGTGGACATCAGCCGCGCGGCCGGCGTGGAGGTGGTAGGACTCATGCCGCGCGCCGAGCATCCGTAACCGCGAGCCCCGCTGTTCGCCCCGCCGCCACACCGGAAGCTGCCGGAGTGGCGGCGGGTTGTTTCAGGCGGTATAGTTTCCCGGCAGACCCGACGCGGCGCCGACGCGCGCCCACACACCCGCCCTGAATCCAGACGTTCTCGATGGAGACGCAGCGACGCCGGCTCACCCTGACGCACTACATCTTCCTCGGGATGTTCGTCGGCATCGCCCTGGGCTGGGTGTTCCCGGACAGCAAGCGCGCCATCCACGGCGGGTGGTCGGCGAGCGACCTGAAGCTGCTCTCCGACCTGTTCGTGCGCGGCATCAAGATGATCATCGGTCCGATCCTCTTCGCCACGCTGGTGATGGGGATCGCGGGGCACGGCGACGACCTCAAAAAGGTGGGGCGGCTGGCGTTCCGCTCCATCCTCTACTTCGAGGTGGTCACCACGGTGGCGCTCTTCGTGGGGCTGCTGGCGGTGAACATCGTGCGCCCCGGCGACAACCCGCGCCTCACGGCGGCCATCCAGGCGGCGGAGCGGTCGGGCGGGCCTCCCGCGCTGGCCCAGCCCAAGGGCTTCGCGGACCACGTGCGCGAGATCGTCCCCACCAGCTTCATCGACTCGCTGGCGCACAACAACGTCCTGCAGATCGTCTTCTTCTCCATCCTCTTCGCCGTGGCGCTCACGCAGGTGAAGGGGCGGCCCAAGGAGGCGCTCCTCGGCTTCTGCGAGGGGCTGGCGGAGACGATGTTCAAGCTGGTGGGGATCATCATGCGCTTCGTGCCCATCGGCGTGGGCGCGGCGCTGGCGGTTACGGTGGCGCACAGCGGGGTATCCGTGCTCCTTCCGCTCATCAAGCTGGTGGGCACCCTGTGGGCCGCGCTGATCGTCTTCGTGCTGGTCGCGCTCCTCCCGGTGGCGCTCATCGCCCGCATTCCCATCCTGCCCTTCCTGCGGCACGTGCGCGAGCCGGCCGTCATCGCCTTCTCCACCACGTCGTCGGACGCGGCGCTGCCGCTAGCTATGCAGCGGATGGAGGCGTTCGGGGTGCCGCGGCGCATCGTGTCGTTCGTGATGCCCACCGGCTACTCGTTCAACCTGGACGGCACCACGCTCTACCTGGCGCTGGCATCGGTGTTCGTGGCGCAAGCCTCCGGCGTCGAGCTGTCCATTGGGACGCAGCTGGCGATGATGGGTACGCTGATGCTCACCAGCAAGGGCGTCGCCGCGGTGCCGCGCGCATCGCTGGTGATCCTATCTGGCACGCTGGCGGCCTTCAACCTCCCGCTGGCCGCCATCACCGTGATCCTGGCGGTGGACGAGCTGATGGACATGGCGCGCACCACGGTGAACCTGATCGGCAACTGCCTGGCCACCTGCGTGATGGCGCGCTGGGAGGGCGAGTTCACCCCCGGAGTCCCCGCCGGTCTCCCCGAGCGCGCCGACGTGGAGATGGTGGCCGAGGAGGAGCGGGCCGTGGCCGGTCTGGGGCACACGCACTCCTGACGCACCCCGGGCGGCCCGCCGCGAGCGACGCGGCGGGCCGCCTCCTTTTTGGAGCCGTTGCGGAAGCGCCGCACGGCGCCTACTTTCGCGCGATTGCGGCGTCGCGGTCCCCCGGCGCCTGACCCCCTCCCGCCAGCACAGCCATGCAGCAGATCTTCCGCAGGAAACCGATCTCGGAGCTCCGCTCCGAGCACGTGGACCCGCAGATCGACGTCGAGCCGGGGCTGCGCAGGTCGCTGGGGCTGTGGCAGCTCACCTCGCTGGGGATCGGCGCCATCATCGGCGCCGGCATCTTCTCGGGCGCGGGCACGGCCATCTCCGGCGGCCCGCACCACGTGGGCGCCGGGCCTGGCCTGGTGATCTCGTACATCCTGGTGGCGTTCGCCTGCGGCTTCGCGGCGCTCTGCTACGCGGAGTTCGCCTCCGTTGTGCCGCAGGCCGGGAGCGCGTACACGTACGCCTACGCCACGCTGGGCGAGCTGGTGGCGTGGATCATCGGGTGGGACCTGATCATCGAGTACGCGGTGGGGAACATCGCGGTGGCGGTGTCGTGGTCCGCCTACTTCCAGACGCTCCTCAGCGGCTTCGGGATCTCGATCCCGGGCTGGCTGGGCACCGATCCGCGCACCGCCCGCCTCGCCTTCCACGCGCTGCAGGCGGACCCGTCCATCACCACGCAGGCGACCATCGACGCGGCGCGGGTGTGGGAGTCGGCGCCGCACTTCCTGGGCTTCCCCATCATCTTCAACCTCCCCGCCGTGATGATCGTGGCGCTCATCACCTGGATCCTGGTGATCGGCATCCGCGAGAGCGCGTGGGCGAACACGGTGATGGTGGTGCTGAAGCTGGCGATCCTGGGCTTCTTCATCCTGATGGGCGCCTTCTGGGTGCGGCCGGAGAACTGGACCCCGTTCATGCCCAACGGGTGGAACGGCGTGTTCACCGGCGCATCGCTCATCTTCTTCGCCTACATCGGCTTCGACGCGGTCTCCACCGCCGCCGAAGAAGCCAAGAACCCGCAGCGCGACATGCCGCGGGCCATGATGATCTCGCTGGCGGTCACCTCCGTCATCTACATCGTGGTGACGCTGGTGATGACGGGGCTGGTGCCCTGGCGCGAGCACGGCAACGCGGACCCGCTGGCGAGCGCATTCAGCGCGCGTGGGTACGACTGGGCGGCGGGCGTGATCTCGTTCGGCGCCATCGTGTCGATGGCTTCTGTGCTCCTGGTGTTCCAGCTCGGCCAGCCGCGCATCTTCTACTCGATGGCGCGCGACGGGCTGCTGCCGCCGATCGCGGCGCGGCTCCACAAGAAGTACCACACCCCGCACGTCACTACCATGGTGACGGGCGGGTTCGTGGCGTTCTTTGCGGCCTTTGCCAACATCAACGAGGTGATCGAGCTCACCAACATCGGTACGCTCTTCGCCTTCGTGCTGGTGGCGATCGGTGTGATGGTGCTGCGCGTGCGCGAGCCGGAGCGGGTGCGCCCCTTCCGCACGCCGGCCATCTGGTTCGTGGCGCCCTCGGCGATCCTGTCGTGCGGCTTCCTGATGTACCAGCTCCCGGCGCTCACCTGGCTCCGCTTCGCCCTGTGGCTCGCCGCCGGCCTGGTGATCTACTTCCTGTACGGCATCCGGCACAGCAGGCTGCGGTAGGGGGCCTCACCCCCAGCGTCGCTCCGCGACCCATCCCCCTCCCCCAAAACTGCCTGGGGGAGGGGGTTTCGCACGGATCTGCGCGCGTCGGCAGGGGTCGTGGCACGCGGGGTCCCCCTCTCCCCGACCCTCTCCCCCGCAAGCGGCGGAGAGGGTGCACTCCGCCCACGCCACCGCCCGCCCGCGCATCGGCGCTCTGTCTACACGGAATTTGTAGGGGCGCACCTGCGTGTTCCGTCCACCTCGCCCTCACCCAATTCGCGCCCACGCGCGCCGATCCTGGTAGGGGCCGCCCCATGTGGCTGCCCGTGTTCCGCCTCACGCCAAACCCCGCTTCCACGCACCGATCTGGGGCAAACACCAACGGCCGCGCTCGTCCCGCATCCTGCGCGCACGAGCCGGCTTCAGCCGCCTTCGCGTGGTTCCAGCCGGGGGCTTTAGCCCCCGGCGGTTTCACCCCCGGCATTCTTGCGCATAACAGAAGCGGGCCCGCACCCGAACCATCCGAGTGCGAGCCCGTTTCAACAGCCAACCGTGGCGCTAGACCAGGACGGCGGCCCGGCTGTCGCGGTACTGGAGCGAGGCTTCGATGAAGTCCTCGAAGAGGCGCCGCGTGCCGGGGTCGGTGTCGATCAGCATCTCCGGGTGCCACTGCACGCCCACCAGGAAGTGCGAATCGTCCTCCGCCTCCAGCGCTTCCACCAGGCCGTCGGGGGCGGTCGCGGTCGGCTTGAGGCCGGCGCCCATGCGGCGGATCCCCTGGTGGTGCATGGAGTTCACCTGCACCGTGTCGCCGCCGAACGCGCGGAAGAGGCGCGAGCCCGGCGCCACCGCGATGTCGTGCGCCAGGTGGTCGCGCGCCCAGCCGGCGCCGGGGAAGTAGTCGTGCTTGATCGACTTCTCCCACTGCGCGGCGCAGTCCTGCACCAGCGTGCCGCCGGCGGCCACGTTCAGCACCTGCATCCCGCGGCACACGCCGAAGACGGGCTTGCCGTCCTCCAGCGCCCAGCGCGCGAAGGCGAGCTCCACCGTGTCGCGCGGGCCGTCCGTGCGGCCGCAGTACTCGGTGCGCTCGTCGCCGTACGAGGCCGGGTCCATGTCCACCCCGCCGGCCAGAAAGATCCCGTCCAGGTGGTCGTAGATGGCCCGGATGGTGTCCATGTCCTCGTCGAGGAGCGGCACCATCCACGGCACCGCGCCCACGGCGGTGCACGCGATGAAGTAGCGCTGGTTCATCACCCACGACGCCGGCAGGTCTTCGGGGATGCGGTCTATGGCCTGCAGGTTCTGCGTTGGAATGCCGATTACGGGACGTTGCTGCATGGAAAACTGCCTTCTACGAGTTTCGATTCCGGAAGAATGACCCGGCAGGTGGCAAGATCAGGGCCGTTCGGATTGGGATGATGCAAGGTAGCGGAATCGGCACGCATCCACAACGAACGCGCCACCGCTCGAACGTAAGTGTTTGCAGGGGTTGTGCTTGCCTTTTCTGCCGCCATACCTTGTTCTGTCGGCGGACTGGCCGCTGGCGAGGAGCCATCTCAAGTCCGAACGGCGATGACCACCTACGACGTCGCGGAGATGCTGGGCGGAGGGCAGGTGTTCGTGGGGCGCGTCATCCGCTCGGACCTCGACCTGGTGGAGGCTGTCCGCGACGGCCTGCCGTCGAGCGCGGTGGCCGCGGTGATACGGCAGAGCGCACTCTGTGCCGATGAGGTTGAGCGGCTGGTCTTCCGCGACGGCACCGCAGCCGAGCGGATGGTGTCCGGCCGTCTCACTCCCGAGGAGTCGGTGCGGCTCGCTCCTGTGGCGCGGATCACGACCCTCGCGAACGAAACCATCGGTGAGCCGGAGCGCGCCGCCCGCTGGCTGCGCGCTCCGAATCGCGCGCTGGCGGGTGCGGTCCCTGTCGAGCTGCTGGCAAGCGGTGAAGGGGCGCGGCTCGTGGAGGAGACGCTGCTCCGGCTCGCACACGGGATCTTCGCCTGATGCGCGTCTGGAGACTCGCGCGCCGTGTCCATCGAGTGCTGTACGGGGAGGGCACCCGGCGAGAAGGCGGCCGCTGGGTGCAAGTCGTGGGCTCGCGTCCGTTCACGTATGACCTCGCCTGAAGCGATAAACGCGGTGGCAAAAAGAGAGACGCGGAGAGAGCCTTGGGCTCTCCCCGCGCCTCCGCGCCTCCGCGTGAGCCCCAGCAGGGGCCCGGCTACGACTGCGCTGCGTGGGTGTGGGCCATGCTGGGGCCGCGGACGCCTTCCTCGGTCTCGGCGATGAGGTGGTCGACGACGGCGCGGAGGCTGCCGGTGCGCTCGAAGACGGCGAGCTGGCGGTCGGCGCTGGAGCCCTCCTCCAGGATACGGAAGGCGTACTCCACCTCCGCACGGCTCCCCAGGTCGTCCACCACGTCGTCGATGAACCACTCCAGGATCTCGCGGATCAGGGCGCGCGCCGGGAGCTCCTCCTGCTTGCCCAGGTCCACGAGCTGCCCCTCGAGGCCGTAGCGCACGGCGCGCCACTTGTTCTCCTCGATCAGGTCGCCCGGGTACACGCGGAAGGTCATGTTGTCGCGCCGCAGCTTGTACACCTTGGCGATGATCGCCTGAAGGATGGCGGCGACGCAGACGGCCTCCTCAACGCGCGTGCACACGTCCAGGAAGCGGAACTCCAGCGTGGGGTACGCGTGGTGCGGGCGCAGGTCCCAGTAGATCTTGGAGCCGTCCGGAATGCAGCGCGTCTTCACCAGGTTCTCGGTGAGGTACTGGAAGTCCGCCCAGTCGCGCATCACCCGCGGGATGCCCGTGCGCGGGAAGTTGCGGAAGATGACGCTGCGGTACGACTTGAGCCCCGTGTTCCGCCCCATCCAAAAGGGCGAGCTGCTGGTGAGGCAGAGGATGTGGGGGACGAAGTAGCGGGCCACGTTCATGGCGTCGATCATGAACTCCCGGTCTTCGATGCCGATGTGCACGTGCGTGCCGAAGATCAGGAGCTGCTGCGCCAGGTCCGCCATGTCCTGCTTCACCCCCAGGTAGCGCTCCAGCGGGGTGATCTCCTGCGTCATCCAGCTGGAGAAGGGGTGCGTTCCCGCCGCTACCACCTTGAGGTCCTTGCGGTCGGCGAGGTCCATCACCATCCCGCGCAGCCGCCGCAGCTCGGTGCGCGCCTGGGCGGGCGTCTGGCAGATGGTGGTGCCTACCTCCACGATGGACTGGTGCAGCTCCGGCTTGATCTCGCCGAGGATCAGGTGGTCGTGGTCCAGGATCTCGGTGATGTACGACCGCAGCTCCCGGGTCTCGGGGTCGATGATCTGGTACTCTTCTTCGATGCCGACGGTGAGCGAGGGCGGCTTCATCGGTGCGCTCCTTCGTGGGTTGCGCGGTTACGGCTCGGCTGCGAACGGTTACAGAAGGAAACGGGCCAGCACGCCCTCACCGCGCCTCCACCAGCATGGTCGCGACGCTGGAGCCGCCGCCGGCGGTGACGTTGAGGAGCGGGTCGGTGGCGATGCGCGTGAGGGCGCCGTCGATGGTGGCGCCGCCGGTGATGAAGGGCGCCAGGTCCACCATGCGGTCGTAGATCTGCACCCCGGCGTCCGTCCAGGTCGGGAAGGGCTCGGAGGGGAGGGGGATGCGCTCCTGCACCACGTACGGCGCCTCCAGGGCGCCACGCAGCGTGTCCTCCCACACCTCGCCGCTCGCCAGCCAGCCGAGGACGATGCCGCGGCCGCCGTAGTCGTCGTTGGGCTTCAGCACCAGGCGCTCGCGGTTCTCGACCGCCCACGGGAGGAGGTCGATGGTGGCGCCATCCTTTTCCGTCTTCCGCGCCTCCACCACGCGCGTCCAGGGGACGTGGGCGGCCACGGCGGCGCGCTCTTCGGCGGAGAAGAGGTGGGCGTTGCGCTCGTCGGAAAGGACGGCGAGCGACGCCTTCTTGTAGAGCACCTTGCAGCGGAAAGGGTTGACCATGCACACCGCTCCGTCGCGCACCGCGCGCACCACGGGCGACTCAAGCCCCATCTGCTGCACCAGCTCGTCGATCAGGACGCGCTTGTAGATGAGGGTGATGTGGAAGTCGCCCGACATCAGCTTCCCCTCGCGGTACTCGCAGGTGCGCGGGTCCGCCAGCTCGCAGGCGATGCCGTGCGACTGGAAGTACGACTGGAAGAAGCGGTGCTCGCTGCGCGTGGGCACCTCGTCCCAGTCCAGCACGCCGATGCGCGGCAGGTCCCGCGTCCCCGTCCACTCGCGGAAGGCGCCCAGGAGCGCGTGCAGCACCCCATGGCGGGCGGGGAGCGGCTGCACGGCGTGTGTCTTGAGGAACTCCCCCATCGCCGGCGTGGCGAGGAAGACTTCGGAGAGCGCGTCCATGTACGCGGGCCCGGCCGGCGTCTCCGCGTTGTACTCGGTGAAGCGCAGCGAGCCGTCGTCCGGATCGAAGAAGGCGTCCAGCCGCGCCGTGGGGCTGGGATCGCGGAAGCCGGGGTCGGCCTCCAGCAGCTCCTCCTCCCAATCGAGAAGGCGGAACTGGCGGCGGAACTGCGCGTCGGCCATGGCGGCTTCGTGCGCGGTGTGGAAGGCGCGCATCAGCGTCTCCACGCCGCGGCGGATGTGCACCCACTGCCCCGGCGTCAGGAAGCGGGGCCGCAATACGCTGCACAGCGGCCGGTCGCCAAAGAACATCCCGCGGCGGCGGTGCTCCTCCTCCATCCGCGCGTGCGTGTCGGCCGCGAGGGCTTCGTCGCCCAGCAGGTCGTGGTAGCGGGCGACGGCGTCCCGCAGCGCGGCGGCCTCCCCGGTCACGCGGGTACGGGCGCCGAGGAGCCGTCCGGCACCGCGTCCTGCACGGGCCCGCCGCCGCCGGTGTGCCGGCTGCCGGCGAAGAGCTGCTGCCACCCCGCCTCGCGCACCTGCGGCCGCGGGTTCTTGGCCAGCTTGATGGTCATGTCCGCCATCGCCTTCACCACCCACTCGAAGTAGTGGGGCGTCAGGGAGTACAGGTCCATGTCCGGCGCGGGGTTCATGAAGTCGATGGCGTACGGGATGCCGTCGCGCACCGCCCATTCCATGGAGTTCATGTCGTAGCCCAGCGCCCTCACCAGCTTCAGCGAGTCCGCCACGACGCGCTCCCCCAGCTCGGGCGAGAGGTGGTCGTGCGCCACGTGGTACTTCCGCTCGCCCGGGTCGTACTTGATGGGCATCACCACTTCCTGCCCCAGGCAGATGCAGCGGATGAACTGGTCCCACTTGATGAACTCCTGCACGATCATCGTCAGGAGCCCGGAGCTGTTGTAGTTCTGGATCAGCTCGTCCAGCGTGTGGCAGACGTACACCTCCTTCCACCCGCCGCCGTGCGCGTCCTTGAGGATGCACGGCATGCCGATGTAGTCCGCGATCCCCTGCCAGTCCAGCGGATACTGCAGGTTGCGGAGCGACTCGTCGTGAACGATGCCGGGGATGTAGTCGCGGTTGGGCAGCACCACCGTCTTGGGATGCGCGATTCCCAGCTTGGTGGCCAGCGCCGCCCCAAAGAACTTGTCGTCCGCCGTCCACATGAACGGGTTGTTGACGACCTGGCACCCCTGGAGCGCCGCCTGCTTGAGGTAGGTGCGGTAGAACGGCACCTCGTGCGAGATGCGGTCGACGATCACCGCGTACGGGCAGGGATCGTCCATGGCCGGCGCGCCGAGCTGCACCATCTCGGCCGTCACGCCCTCGTTGCGGCTGTTGACTTCTTCGATGAACGCGGGCGGAAACGACCACTCGCGGCCCACGATCAACCCGATCTTCAAAGTCATCGGCGGTGTCTCGGTTGAGGAAAAAAGTGCGTTAGTGCGTTAGTGCGTTAGTGCGTCGGCGTGAGGTGAGTATCGCACTCACGCACTTACGCACTCACGCACTGCCGTTCAGTCGCTTCCGCCGATGTACTGGCGAAGCATCCGCTCCCAGTACGGCCAGTCGTGCGACCAGCCATCCCACAGGCGCAGGGCGTTGCCCACGCCCTTGTCCCACAGCGTGCGCGACAGGTACTTCACGTTGTCGACGTTCGGGTCGTCGTGGCCGGTGGCGAGGATGATGTCCATCCGCCGCAGCCCCTCCAGGTGCTCGTGGCCGAGGTGCTGGACGAAGTGCGACGGGTTGTGCCCGTACACGTTGGCGTCCATGTGCCCGTCCGCGAACTGGCTGATGTCGTACAGCCCGCTCATCCCCAGCACCCGCCCGAAGAGGTGCGGGTGGCGGAAGGCGATGTCGACCGCGTGGTACGCGCCGAAGCTCGCCCCCGTCGCCATCAGGAACGGGTTCGGGTTCTTTTGCCAGGAGAGGGGGAGCACCTCGCGCAGCACGTAGTCCTCGAACTGCTGGTGGCGCCTCGCCCGGTCGATGGGGTGCTTGCGGCGCGCGTACCAGCTCTCCTCGTCCACGCTGTCCACGCAGTAGAGCTGGAGCCACCCGTTGCGCAGGTGGTCGCCGAGGACCTCCGTCATGCGCCGGTCTTCCCACTCGTAGTAGCGGCCCATGGAGGTGGGGAACACGAGCACGCGCGCTCCCGCGTGCCCAAAGACCAGCAGATCCATGTCGCGGTCGAGCGACGGGCTGTGCCAGCGGTGGTGCTCGCGGTGCAAGGGGATCGAAGCTCCGGCTGCCTGTGGACGTCTCGTTTCAGGATCACGCGGCGGCACGCAAGCCCCGCGCCGGGGATGGCGCAGGGCCCCCACCCCCCGGCCCCCTTCCCCCGCAAGCGGGGGAGGGGGAGAACTCCGTGCCCCCTCGGCATCCCGCCCCCGCGCCGTGATCTCGTAGGGGCAGCCCCACGTGGCTGCCCGTGCCCGCCCGTGACGTGCCCCCGCCGTTCAGGCCCCGGTCTCCCCCGCCACGCTGAAATCC
>DASVVI010000657.1:0-27796 GCA_036386635.1 Longimicrobium sp. | reverse complement strand
AAAATAGCCGTCATCCGCTTCGGAATGACCCGGGGCGGCTTGTCAACACTCCGAAGCCGAGACGCTCTCGTTGAGAAGCTTCACACATTAATCGGCAACGAGGGTACTCATGATGCTATTTCAAGGGTCGCAAGTTTAGGGTCCTCCTTCCAGCGAGGTGAGTGATTCCGAATTCACTCTCTCTTCGAGAGCGCAGTCGACCCACTGCGAAAGGGTGCTCCGTGACTGCGGCCTAATAATGCGGCCTACATTAAGGGTTCAGGGATGCGGGGCCGGACATGTTTTCAGCCGGACGACCAGCCTTGCGCGCCGGCCCCGCACCTCTGACCCTTGTGTCGTTAGGCCGCTGAATAAACATCGCTCCTTCGATTGGCGAGACATCCCTGCCGTAGGCCACCACCTGCTCCAAGCTGCCGCGCGCGTTCCTTCGACGGCCACAGCAAACCTGCTTACAGGTGGAATAGCGCGAACGAGGCCGAAATACGACACGCCATCTTCCCGGACCGACTGTGGGAGCTGACAGGACCGGACATCTCCATCGCGGTCACCTTGGTGTCGTCAGTCCCCTAGAAGTTCTCATGATCGATACAAGCTGTTCGACGTTCCGCAGTTAACTTTGTCCCTTGGAGGGTGTGATGGCTGACATTTGCGAGCGTTACAATGAAGATTGTGGTTGCGGCGCTTGTCCAACCTGGGCGGAAATTACCGAATACGACTGTGGATGTGTGACCGTGGAGATCTTCGACGACCAAGACCCGTGTGACGAGTGCACGGACTTCAGTGGAAAGCGGGAGAGGTGCGGTCAATCTGGGTATCCGGAGAACCACGACTAGGGCTGGGGCTGTGCAACTGCGGCCTCACAATCGGCTGCAGGGGATGCGGGGCCGTCCATGTTTTCGGGGCGGACGAAAGTCTTGCGCGCCGGGCCGCGCACCCCTGACCCTTATGTTGTTAGACGGCTTACATCCACGAACATCATGACTCCGATGGCTCCTTCGGCGACGCGGCCGCACCTGACGTCCCTCGCGCCCCAGTTTTTGGTGGATGACCTGGCGCGCTCGGTAGCGTATTACCGGAAGCTCGGCTTCGCGTTCGGCGAGCCGTGGAACGGGTTCTACGCGATCGGGGAGCTGGACGGCCTGGAGCTGCACCTGAAGCAGGCGAAGAAGTGTGACGCGGAGCGCCGCCACCGGCGTGAGCACGAGCACCTCGACGCCGCGGCGGGTGTGGATGGCATCGAGGCGTTCTACGCGCGCTGTGTCGCGAACGAAGTGACGGTACTCCGGCCGCTGGCGGCGACGGCGTGGGGCACGAAGGACTTCTACGTCGAGGATCCAGATGGATACGTGATCGCGTTCGGGGGTCGGCCCGCCGAAGGGTGAGCGGAGCGCCGGATGCGCCCGGCCGTTATCTAACGCGCGCAGCTTCCCAACGGCAGGCATAGCTCCAGCCCCGCGCGTTTGCAGCTTAGCTCGAGCGTCAGGCGTCTCCGCCCGCGTCCACCCGTCTCCACCATCCGGTGCTGCATCGCGATGGTGCGTGCCTGGAATCTCGTTATCTTCTCACTTCAGCGACGAATTGTCCCTGCTCGATCCCGCCGCCCCTATCTCTACTCGCTAGATTGCCTACCGGTGCATCCAGGGCATTGCTTCGGCGTGCCGTCCGAAGCGACACGATAACCGATCCCACGCCGGCCCGCTCCGCGTCGGGCCGCGAGCTCCAGCGTGTCGAGATCACCGCACCCGTGCAGGTATTCCTTGCGGTCGCGGCGGGTGCGTTGCTGAGCGCCGGTTACGCCCTTCATCCGGTGTGGTGGGCACCGTGGCTCGCACCTGTCCTGTTGCTCATGGCAGCCTCGGGTTCGCGCCTCTCGGCGCGATTTATCGGCGCCATTGCCGGGGCGGTGGCGATGACGAGCCTGTTGTCCTACTACGTCGAGTTGATTGGCTGGCCGGGCACACTGCTGACCGCCGTCCTCCGAGCAGCCTCGTGGATGCTCGCGATCCGGTTGACGGTCGTAGCCGCCCGGTATCTATCGCTGGCGGGAGCAGTGTTCGTTCTCTCGGGCACCATCGCAGCCTCCGAGCTCGTGGCGCTGCGACTGTCGCCGCACGGCGCGGCAGGGAGCCTGGCGTACAGTCAGATGGACGTGCCGGGAGTGGTTCAGATCGCGGCGCTCGGCGGGGTGTGTGCAGTAGTCTTCCTTGTGTTGCTCCCGGGTTCGCTGGTGGGCCTTTGTCTCTCCAGACGCTTCCCTCGTGCGGAGCATCGTTCGGCAGGCGCTCTGGTAAGTGTGATCATCCTTGCCATCGCGCTATTCTCCGGTGCGCGGCTCCGTACCCCGCATTCGGGAAACACCGTGCCGGTCACTCTCATCTCGACGAACCAGTACGATGGTGTCCGTGCTGATTGGGAGGATGTGTGGAAGACGTACCGCCCGGCGGTCATCGAGTCTGCCACAGCCGGCGGGCTCGTGGTGCTGCCCGAGAAACTCGTGCTGCTCGACCAGGAGGATGCGGCCCGTGCCGCCCAAGACGTCCTCGAGGCAGCCCGCGTGACCGGCGCCGCGATCGTCGTGGGTGTCGAGACTCGCGACCGCGGAGTCTATCATAATCGCGCGCTGCTGGCGGCGCCGGATGGGCACGCTACCTGGTATGACAAGCAACGGCTCGTCCCCGGGTGGGAAGATCGCGATACCCCCGGCGAGTCACCTGTTTTTCTTGGGGTCATGGATACGCGGGTTGGCATTGCCATCTGCAAAGACATGCACATTCCGGAGATTGGCCGGCAGTACGCGGAAAATACGGCGATCATGGTCGTACCGGCCTGGGACTTCGGCCGGGATGGGTGGATGGGGGCACGAATGACTGCACTGCGAGCCGTAGAGAACGGCTACGCAGTCGCGCGCAGCGCGCGGAACGGACTGGTGAGCGCGTACGATCGAACGGGTCGCGTGCTCGTTGAGTATCCGGTGGGCGATAGCATCACGGTCGCGAAGGCAACGCTCCCGGCCGATGGATCATCCACCCTCTATGGGCGTGTGGGAAACGTGTTCGGGTGGCTCTGCTTGGGCGGAAGCGTAGTGCTGTGGATCTGGCTCTCGCTGGCCCAGCGACGGCAGAAAGTTACGGCCTTGCGCGAGAACCAGCCGAGCCGCAGCTAACGGACGGTCAAGCGTTCATTTTGTCGTGGATCCGGCTCGGTGATCAGGCCGATGTATCTGCCGCGTCCAGCCTGCTTTGCACCGCCACTTTGCGAGCCGCTGCTTCGGACCGTCTTCCGGTTCGTACGCGGGCCCACCCTCGGCTTGTCTCGTCAGGTCGCCCCATGAGCAAACTCCAGGAGATTCTGGTGCGCGCGACGACGGATCTCGCGCCGTGCCAATCGATTCCGCGTGACCGCTGGAAGCTGATCGCCGCGGAGTGTGGTCCAGACGAAGTCGACGAGATTCACGAGCGAATGGGTGCGCTCCGTTCAGAGTTGAACGCCGTGGAGTCCTGGGACGGCGATACAAGCGACGACATCCATCGAGCTTTGGAGCTCTTCGCAGGGCTGCTCGCGCTGAAACAAGAAACGAGCGGGCACTCACCCACCTGAGCCGGTTTCGAGGTGAGGCAAGCCCTCGTCTTGATCGATCCGGATCGATGTGGTGGCTCTTCGAGAAACCAAATCCGCCACCGCCACTGAACCAGCGTTACAGCACGCGGCTGGACCCTGGTTGTCAGGTGGCAATCACCCTCCCGATGGATGTGGAATGGCACGAATGATCGTGATCTACCGGACGCCGAAAGATCCGGCGGCGTTCGACGCCCACTATTTCGGGGTACATGTGCCGCTCGCCAAGCGACTGCCCGGCCTTCGGAAGTACGAGGTAAGCCGGCGGCCGATCCTCACGCCTGCCGGCGATCCCGAGCCCTACCTCGTGGGGACGCTCTACTTCGACGACCTGGAGGCCATCCGCCACGCCTTCACGACGCCCGAGGGGCAGGCTTGTGCGGCGGACCGGCGGGCGCTGGCGCCGGAGGATGACGATGTGCAGATGTATCTGTTCGACGTTGCCGAGGTTTAGTCTGCGGCGCAGCCGCGTGAACGAGACGTGATTCGGCGCGGAGCGCGGCCCGCAGGATCAGGCCCAACAAGGTGTTCTTGTCTGGCGCGCTGGGCGGCCTGACAATCGGCTGCAGGGGGTGCGAGGCATCAAATGCTTTCGCGCGAACGAAAGTCTTGCGCGGCGGCCCCGCCCCCCCGCCGCGGCCCCGCAGTCCATCCGATCCCCGGCGGTGCGCGACCCTTGCGCCGAGGCTTCTCTCCGTCCGGCGCCCCCGCCGCCCCGAGGAGGTCAGGCGGCCACGGGCCCGGCGCCGGCTCTGCGCGCGCGCGCCGACGCCGAGCGCGCGCGGAGCAGGTCGCCCGAGACGCGCCGGTGCACGTGGCGGATCACGGCGAGCAAGTCCTGGCAGTGCACGCTGGGGTTGGCGAACCGGCGCCCCTGGCCCCAGCGGTGGGGAAGATACCCGCCCCCGCACGTCTCGTACGCGGGGCACGCATGGCATTGCGGCGGGAGCAGTTCCTGCTTGCGCAGCCCCTCGCGGAACACCTCGCCCGCCGCGATGTCGTCCAACGGGTGCGTGAGCACGTTCAGCCCCGTGCAGGTGAAGCGGTCGCCGCAGATCCGCAGCACGTCCAGCGGCTCGATGGCGCCGTCGGCCTCGATCACCACCTCCGACAGCGGCTGCGTGCCGAGCGCGTCCATCCCCGTGCCGCGCCCCATCAGCCCCTTGATCACGCTGGTGAAGAAGCGGATCTCCAGGCCCGGGTCGTCCAGCCCGTACCATCGGTCGAAGAGCGCGGTGAAGTACGAGGCCAGCACGCCGGGTCTCCAGGGCGGCGGCGCGTCGTGGTGGTAGTCGGGCCAGAGGAAGTCCATCCGCCGCACCCCCAGCGAGCGCAGGTGCTCGAACACCTCCACTCCCGGGCACTCGGGGTTGGCCACCACCAGCACGCCCCACTCCGGTGCCGGGGCGGCGGCGTCGCGCAGCAGCTCGATCGCGCGCCGCACCTTTGCGTAGGAGCCGTGGCCGGCGAAGTTCACGCGGAAGCGGTCGTGAAACTCCGGCAGCCCGTCCATGCTGATCCCGACGCCCACCCGGTAGCGTCCGAAAAGCCGCACCCACGCGGCATCCAGCAGCGTTCCGTTGCTCTGGATGCCGATGCCGATACGCGGCGCGGCGACCTGGTCGTACACCAGGTCCAGGAACCACTTCATCCATTCCTTCCCGGCCAGCAGCGGCTCTCCACCGTGCAGCACCAGCCGCACCTCGGGCAGCGCGTGCCGCTCCGCGTACTCGGCGATGCGGGAAACCGCCGCCACGGCCACGCGCCGGTCCATCACCCGCGGGCGGGCGGTGAAGCTCGTGTCCCCCAGGTTGTAGACGTAGCAGTAGCTGCAGTTTAGGTTGCACGCTCCCGCCAGTTTGACGATGAAGACGCTTGAAGGCTGGGCCATCCGCTCCTCTCTCGCGTGAGTGACCGCCGTGTATGACCGCGTGCCCGGCTCCGCCGTGCCTCGGCCGGAGCGCAAAGGTGGGTTCAGCCGCGCGTAATGGACTCGACCGACTGCGAGCGGAGCCGCCGGATCATTTCCACTTCCCTCTCGTTGATGGCGTCGAGCCACGACACCTGGATGTGGAGGCTGAAGTCTGCCGCCGCGTGTCCGCCGTCTTTTCCAAGCCGCTCGAGGATGTTGCCCGCCAGTGAGATGTGCTCGGGTTCGATCTGGTCCGTCTGGATGTTGAGCCTGCGGGGTAGTCTTGCCATGGAGACCTCCGGGGTGAAATGCGACGCGTTCCGGGCCGAGGCGGAGCACCCGTTTGGCAAGATCTGTGCTTTTCAGTCGGGAGACGTGACTTCCTACGTAAGTGTTTGCGCGCGCAGGAGATGCCCTTCGCGGCCCCGCCGGATGGCGGCGGGTGGACGGCCGGAACTGCGGCACCCACGTCCCACGCGCTGTTCATGCTATGCCCCGCTGATGCGGCCGTGCACAATGACGGACGCCGCGGCGCAATGACCGGCGCGGCGGTCATGGGCTCCCGCACCCCCGACCATCTTGTCGTCAGGCCACCACACGGATCGATCACTGATGAGCACACTCGAACGGGCGATCGCGATTGCGGCCGACGCCCACATGGGGCAGGTGGATAAGGCCGGCGCGCCGTACATCCTGCATCCGCTGCGCGTGATGCTGCGCGTCGAGACGCCGGCCGAACGGATCGCGGCGGTGCTCCACGACGTGGTCGAGGACACGGCCTGGACGCTGGATGGGCTCGCTGCCGAGGGGTTCGCGCCGGAGGTGGTGGCCGCCGTCGATGCGCTCACGCGACGTGAGAGGGAGAGCTACGAGGCGTTTGTCGTGCGCGCCGGCGCGGACCCGGTGGCCCGTGTGGTGAAGCTGGCCGACCTCGCGGAGAACATGGACCTGACGCGGCTCGCGTCGCTCACGGCGGCGGACATCGCTCGCCTCGACCGCTATCGCCGCGCCGTCGCGCAACTGACTGGCGTGGCCGCGTGACGAAGCAAACCTCCTCTACGGCCGTGTAGCAGCGGGTCGCGATCGGCTGCAGGGATGCGGCGGGGCATCCTTTCGGCCGAACGAAAGTCTTGCGCTCGGGCCCCGCACCCCTGACCCTTGAGGCGTTCGGCCGATTTCCGTTGCCCTGAGCCGCAGGTTGGGATGAATCCAGCGCGACGTACGGACTGGAAGGCGCTCGAAATGCCCGCGGAAAGGGGGCACCTCGAGATCGACCGCGTCTTCACGAACGACGACTTTGCCCGGCTCTGCTTCGGCGTCGTTCCCAACTCGATGGAGGACAAGTGGTTCGTCTTCTACGAGCGCCCGTGGCTGAACCTCCACCGCAGCTGGACCGGGGAGTGCGTCTACCGGGTCCGGTTCGAGCGCCGCGCCGGGGGTGTGGCGATCGTCGAGACCATCGTCAGCCGTGCCGGCGATCCGCGTGCGGTACCCGACCCGGGCGGCGACGCACGGCGGCTGCTCGACCTGTTCGAGAGCGTCTTGCGCCGGAACTTCCGGTATGGGAACGTGCGCCTGTTTCCCGTTCTTCCCGCGCCCCCTGAGTGATGCGTGGATCAGCGGCCCGAGCTTCTTCCCCCAGGGGGCGCATTCCCCAAGTGATTGAAACGTAACTTGAGCGGTTCAACGTCTGACCAACCTGCGGGTGCCGTCCTCCATAGCGAGAGACTGCTCGGCTTGCGCTGCGAATGTCCCGCCTGCGGCCAATTGGAGCACAGCACCGGTTGGCTCCTGTCCCGGGAGGGGGACCCCCATCGGTGGTACGTTGAGTTGAAATGCACTGGCTGCCTTGCCCGCGGGGCGACGTGGAAGCCCGAGTGGGTGCCACTGATCGAAGAGGTCCTCGAGTCCCAGCGGAGATCGTTCACGGCGGCTGCGGCAAAACCCTGCACCGAGTGCGAAGGCACGGGTACATGCAATGCATGTGGCGGGTCAGGGATCGACGTCGGTGTAGCGGTACTATCCGGGTACGAAGGGGATTGCGAGAAGTGCGGCGGGACGGGGGCGTGTCCGGCTTGTGGTGGGTCGGGTGAAGTTCGGTGAGATCTCCCGAGAAGGTCGGGTGTCCTGGCGCGCGGAGAAGCCTCTGCTGTTGTAGCTGTGTGCGAACGCCCCTGGCCCTCGATGAACGTCGGGGACCAGGGGCGCGTACTGGCAGTGCGGGCGTTACTTCTTCTTGCTGCCGGTCTTCTGCGAGAGGGCGCTGCCTGCCGCGGACTTGGATGCCGCGCTCGTGCGGCCGTCCCGGAGCGTCTTCGACGCGGCGCTCGCGGCTTTGCTCGACGTCGTCTCTGCAGAGTTGCGCTGCGTGAGCGCACTTCCCGCGGCCGATTTCGACGCCTTGCTCGTGGATTCGCTAGACAGCGTCTTTGAAGCCTTCGATGCGGCGGCTTTGCCAGTCTGCTTACCAGCCATATACGCCTCCTGTAAGGGTTCACCGGCGAGTCGTCGAAAATCCCGTGCCGGTGGCCCTACCCAGACGACCGATGAGCCTTTTCGGTTGGTTGTGGCGGCGTGAACCACGGCGTGTGCCCGCCCGGCCCCACCCACCGATCCCTGAAGGCTGGACGGAGGATATGTCCATCAGCCTTGCGCCCCACCATAGCATCGAGGATGTAGTCGACTTCATCCTCCGCGCAGAGGTTCGCCATCTCGACACGGAGTCAATCATCCACGCACTGACAATGCGCTTTGGACTGTCCGGCGAGGATGCTGGCCTCGCCTGGGATCGTACCCTTGGCGGCCTTACGCGAGCAGCAACGGGCAATCCAGCGAACTGCCCTGCCCGCGAGAAGGATCCCGTAGCGTGGGCGAGCTACCAGCGATGTTCTGACGATCCGGCTCTGATCGCGGCGATTAGGCCGCAATACGAAGAGGATGAGAACTCGATTCCGCAGTGAGGATGACGACTGGGTGGCACACGGTCCGAGGATCACCGCCCTCGAGTCGATGGACGCCATCCGGCAATGCGTGGACGAGGCTGGCCCGATCATTGTCGAGCACCGGTTCTACCGCGGCTCCTCCGCCCCGGAACGGATGATGTTCGACGAGTTCGAGGTATTTGCGGCATATCTGGACGAACATGCCTCTGCAGGGGACGCTATCCACGTGTGGAGCTTCGCCGCTGTCTGCCTAGACGAGAACATGCTGGCTTCCGGCAAGTGCCCAGATGACGCTGGCCTGGTTCCGACGCGCGGTGCGTACTGACCACGCAGTAGATCCGGACCCGCCTCGGCGCTTGCTCCTCCGGCCGCTCCTGAATTATCTCTCCGCATCATGCCCGTTCGTAACTTCACCCTGCTTCAACACGCGTATGGGCCGGCCGGTGACATTCCGGCTCTTCTTGAGCGCGCCCGCAACGCACCGGCGCCCAAGACGTACCGTGACGAGCCGTGGTTCAGCCTTTGGAGTTCGCTGTGCCACCAGGGCGACGTATACACAGCGTCGTACGCTGCAGTCCCGGAACTCATCGAGATTGCCGTTGCGCGCGCGGCTGAAACGCGGGTAGCTTGGGCGTGCCTTCTGCTGGCGGGCACCATCGAGTTGGAACGTGCGCTGCCCGAGGGCGCAGCTCCGCCAGCGATCCCACCAGATCTGGCGCGGGAGTATGCCGCCGCGCTTTACCGAGGGGCAGAGCTGGCGTCAAGGCAACTCGCGGGGACATCGGACATGGAGCTTCAGCGCGGGTTTGCGATCAGTTATACCGCATTTCGTGGCGACGTCGCGGAGGCAAGACGCCTCACGAACGATGCGCAGGACGCGGAGGCCACAGAGTAGCAGCGGCTCTGCACTGCTGAATAACCGCTGCGGCCTGACAACCCACTGCAAGGGGTGCGCTGCCATCCATGGTTCGCGAGATGAAAACTCTTGCGCGCCAGCCCCGCACCCTGACGCTTGTGCCGTTAGCATTCACTCTTTTGAGAGGCATTATGGCCGGAAAGCGAATCGTGGTGTTGGCCAACAAGTGGTGGGAAGCGGACCCCCTGTGTGCCGTACTGATTCACGACAGGGCGCGGCCTCGCAGCTTTGCCAACTTCACCTATCCACACTATCCAGCGGCCCGACCCGTCAAGCCGGCTCCAGGTGCCCCTCGCCCTGCCGATCCTACTCCGACTCCGAGACTCACGTTTGACTGTAATGGGGACACCATCGAGGTATGGTGCCTCGAGGAACTCATGAACCCGGCCGAAAGCTCATCGTCTTCGCTGGAGAAATCGCGCGTCCTGCCGGGTGTTATCACCTACGGTGCCGCGCCTGCCCTCGTGATCGCATTTGGAACGGCCGGGATCCGTGAGGGGGTGAGCGCGAACGGCGGTGTGGTGGTCGGCCGGCGCACCTTTGTTCATGACCCGCTCGCATCAAACTCAAATCGCCAAGGCTTGTGGAGCCCGCCCAGCCCAGACGAGCTGGTCGACTCTGCTTTTCCAGTGGCGAAGCTCGGACAGCTCGATGAACAGGCGAGACATGCCGCTGAAGCCCGATTCCTCAGAGCACCTGTCGCACCCTCTGAACCACCGATGTTATACATAGGGAACGGCTTTGCTTCGCTCGGCGTGGTCAACATCACCAATTATGACGATTACGTTTGGGCGGATCGGAGTGCCGTGGAGGCTTTTAGCAAGTCAGGCGCACCGGCCCAGATCGCCTCGATCGAAACGACCCACGGTATCATTCGGAGTGCTTCAAACTCCCCGTTCCTATACGTCTCAGGGATCACCGACACAGAAGGGCAGTTTGACTTTCAGGTCACGCCGAGAGTGTATGCTCAGAATACTGCGGCCGCCCACAACGCTGGAGTAGCGATTGCGTGGCTGCTCCCGAGCATTCTCGCTGCGCTGTGACCAGTGCGCCAGCTTCGGCTCAGGTGCAACTTGCAGTACAACTTGGACTTCGCACCGCCTAACACCCGCTGCAGGGGTGCGGGGCGCCTCGTGCCGGCCCGCACCCCTGACCCTTGTCTCGTTAGGCCGCTGAACAACGACACGTTTGGTCAGTTCCAGCCAATGCTCGTTCTCGCATCCTTGACCGTCAGTGTCGCCAAGCTAACCTCGTACTGCTATTAACCGACCAGACACCCGCTGATATGCTGATCGCAGACTTCGCAAAAGAGGCGGACCGATACTGGAGCGTCGCCAACGTCCTGACCGGGTTCTACTTCGCTCAGGCTCTCACGTTTTGGTACAAGCTTGGTGATAAAGACTTTGCGAAGCAGATCTCCAAAGTTCGTTCGGTAGTGTTGGCTCTGCTATGGGCGCAGGCGGGAGCGGTATCATTCTTGGTCTACGGGTGTTTTATATTGGAGAATCGTCTGCTCGAGAAACTCGGGAGGGAAGCAGGCGAGGTGCTGATCTCAACTTCCGAAATAGCATCGTACGCCCGAATTGTGATTGTTGTGCTTATAACTACCATGGGATCAGCGTTTGTGTGGTTCGTTGACGGTCGGCGCGAGTAAGGTGTAGCGCGTCCCTCCACTGGCGGCTTAACAAACGGCTGCAGGGGAATGCGGGGCCAGGCATGTTTTCGGCAGAACGAAAGTCTTGTGCGCCGGCCCCGCACCCCTGACCCTTGTGTCGTTAGGCTGCTGGACAAACTCTGGCGTGGTACACCTCGGCTTAGGACAGAGGCTCGTACGCAGCGCCTCCGCGATAGGCCACCGGAGCACACGACATGCAGATACCAGTGTTCGTATCATGCCCGACGCAATTAACAAAATCGCAGGATGCATCTCGACAGATGATCCTTCGAGAGCTGACGCGTCAGGGACTCGCACCGAGGGCACTGGGGCGCTCGGACTACCCCACAGACCTGCCATTACGCGAAGTTGCCGTGATTGCCAAGCATTGCTCTGGTGCGGTGATCCTTGGGTTTGAGCAGTTTTGCGCGACTGCGGGTTCTTGGAAGCGAGGAACGCCCGAGGAGCGGCAGGCGCAGAACTCAGTTCTATTCCCAACGCCTTGGAACCACTTGGAGGCTGGCATCCTGTTTGGGCTAAAGCTTCCGTTACTTGTGTTTCGCGAGGAAGGCATTGGCGGCGGTATCTTCGACGCAGGTGTAACGGACGCCTTCATTCATCCTATGCCCACCCCGGGTATGTCCCGCACAAGCAAATCGGCTCTTGTTGAGGTATTCCGGAAGTGGCAGGCTCGAGTCCGTGAGCATTACTACAGGGAAATTTGACGCGAAAGCGGCCTGACAATCGGCTGCACGGATGCGAGGCTAGCATGCTTTCGGCCGGACGAAAAGCTTGCGCGCAGGCCCCGCACCCCTGACCAATGTCTCGTTCGGCGGCTTACCGCTCCACATACGAGCACCGGAGCACTTTGATGTTTGTGACGCCCTCAGCGTGCTGTCGGCGCCCACGGCACTTGCCAGCACCGGACACTACAAGGCGCCGAATCGGCGCGGCGGCGTACGCTACTGAACGAGGTTGAATGACACGTTCCCACGCACCTGAAAGCACCTCCCTGGCCGGTATGCTCAACGCTGAACCGCGGGATTGCCGATGATCCCGCGCTGGGTGGAGCGCCTTGCCGGGCTCGGGATGATCGTGCTCGGGGTGTGGCTCGTCACCACCTCGTGGCGCGCGGCTCATACCGCCGAGCGGTTCCTGGTTGTCGGACCGGCGTTTGGTCCTTTCGCGGTCGGTGTCGGGCTCGGACTCCTTCTCTTCCCGAGCCCGCGTTCGATTGTCGCCTCGCGCGGGGGAGATACCTCGAAGATCGGGTGGTCCGACCTGACCCTGGGGTGGAAGGTCCTCGCCGGCGGTGGGGGGGCGCTGGGCATCGCGTACCTCCTCATGCTCATGAGCGGCCTCCTCTGAGGCTGGAGCCCCAGCGCCCGTTCGGTTCCCCACCAGCGGCCAGCGCCCGGCCACCTACGTGACTGGCTGAATGCAGATCCCCGGTCCATTCTGGCCCTTCTACCTTCGGGCCGGCGTTGCTCTCGTCATCGTGGTCCTGCTGATGCGGGTTGGGTGGATCGCGGGGAGACGAACGAGATCCGGTATGCAGGCCGCGGCTGCCATTGCGGCGCTCGTCACGATTACGGCAGCGTCCTGGTTGCTGATTCCACACACGTGTACCCTCGGCTGGAGACTGGGCATCGAGCTCCCGGGCTGCGACTGGGAGTACTCCCCGCCTCCCGATGGTGCCGGAGCGCTCACGATGTGGATTCTGGCCGGCGCGGTTTTTCAGGTGGTCACATTGGGCTTGCCTTTCATAACCGCTGCCGTGGCGGCGGGAGCTGCTCGGGCCGTGTCGATGAGGCGGAGGGAAGCAGCTATCGCGGTGAGACCGTGAAGTCGGGGCAGATCCGCAGCCCGGATCGCGAGCAGCTCTGGCAGCGTCTGTCCGACATCTGGGGTGTGGGCGGCGGATACTGGCACCCTCTCGCTGAAGTGCCGCGGCGGGACGTCCTCGCTTTCCAGGCGCCGCACTTCAACCAAGCCTTGGTAGCTGGCGGGAGACTGCACGCTATACTCGCCGCTCGCAAAGTCGAGCGCGTCTTCGAGCTCCGAGAAGACGGTAGTGCGTACGAGATTCGCCTCGCTGATCTGGACCCTGTGTACACGGGGGACGAAGGCTTCTGGTGCACGTACGCGATGGACTGGGTGCTGTACGCCTCGCACGAGAATTCGCTCACCGTGGGCGGAGAATGGCTCATCTTCGCGGTAAAGTCCGCCTGGCCTGAATGGGAACGGTATGTATGGACAACTCCGTTCTTCCAGTAGCAGCACCTTCCGCCCCAGAACAGGGCGCTCCCGCGGCGGCCCTGCGCCCCGTTCTGCTCGGGAAGGATGAACCCACCGCTTTGTATCTGGAGGCTGACAATGCGTTTGCTCCGTTTCGCCGCTGCTCTGTTCGCGTTGCTCGTACTCGCCGCGCCCGCGCAGGCGCAGTTCATCTCGGATCTGCGAACGGGGAACTGGATCCGCGTCCAGACTCTCGCCGGAGAGGGCGCCGCGGGTAAGCTGGTGTTGCTGGATGACGAGCGGCTTCAAATCAGGAGGGCTAAGCGCGTCGAAGCGTTCTCCCTGGCGGACGTACAGCGCCTGGAGGTCAGCCGTGGACGGCAATACGATCGAGGCGCTCTGATTGGTGCAGGCGTCGGCCTGGTGGGCGGCGTCCTCCTCGGCGCGCTCGTCTCGGCGGGCGACACCGGGGGCGGCGGAGCGAACATGGCGGTCATCGGACTCCCGCTCTTTACCATCCCTGGGGGCATGTTGATTGGCGCACTCACCGCTCCGCACCGTTACGTGGACGTTGCGCGGCCGTATCGCCCATAAGCGCGCCTGAGGTTGGACGTTCGACCGCTACCGGTTATTCAATCCACCGAGGATTGGCATGAGGTCAGCTACAGAGTTTCTGCTGGCACCTCTCGCCTTCGCAGTGCTCGCACTGCTCGCGCACCGGGTGGTGGGCCGGCGTGGGGTCGTCGCTCTCGCGCTTGCGTGGGCCGCGGCTCTCACTGCCTACATCATCGCCTCGGTACCGGGCCCGGAGGTTGCGCTCCATTCCTTTGAACGGACGCCGCTCCCAGCGCTCGCGGCGACGATCAGCGGCACTCTCGCGGCTACGACCCTGGTGCTCCGCCGCACGGGGAGCCGGCCCTGGCCCGCTCGCCTGGCTGCCATGACGGGTGTTTATCTGCTCGTAGCCATACCGATGAGCGCCCTGGTACTCCTCTGGGAGATGAGCTAGAGGGCGCACTCGAAACATGCCGCATACGTTCAGGCTCCCCATTCTCGCCGTCGCCCTCCTTGTCGCGGTTCCGGCCGCGGCGCAGACCGCCCCGCGTGAGCTGCGGGTGCGCATGGGGCAGCTCGACCGCGCGCTGGAGACGGGAGACGATGGAACGAAGCTCATCCGATTCTTCCCGCGCGAGTCCCCACTAACAATCGTCCGGACTCCGGATCCTGAGGGTGCGGCGGGGCCGGTGCTCCGCCGCGTGCTGCGCCCCGACTCGGTCCGCGCTCATCTGAAGAGCACGGACACCGGATGCGCGCTCGGCGGAGTGATGAGTTTGCTGACGGGCGAATGGCGTTACGTGGGCGGCGGCCAGTTCACGTCGCGCCGCGGGAAAGCTGGCCCTTCTCTGTCGCTCGGATGGGCACGCGAGCGCGGAGTCTGGGTGGTGCGGCGGATCAGCGAAGAGTACTACATCCCCCGGCCCGTCCTCGGCACGGCTGTCGGCGAACTCTCACGCGACACGACGGCCTATGCATGGCTCCCTGAAGAGCGCCGCTACGCGGCCGCTACGGAGTGGTACCGGACACATCAGCCTGTCGTCGTTCACGACCGATGGCTCATGAAGTACGGGCTGCCGCGCCGCCTCGGCCGTGAGGAGCTGGACCCGGTGGGGACGCTCGGCGTGGTTCCGTTTTTCGCGGAGAAGGGGACCGGGCAGGCCCCGGAGGTGGTGTACGCCCTGGTTGGACCTGGCGAGTACCAGCCGTATCAGAGGACGGGCGATACCCTGGAGGACATCTGCGGGGAGTGGTGGTGACGTCCAGGTGAGGCAAAGAGAGCCGGCGCCCCGCGGACATCCGCGGAGCGCCGGGGGCGGAGGGGCTTCAGACCTCCGTCTTGCGATGCACGAGCATGCGCAGCAGCCCGCGGATGGCGGCGTGGAGCAGCGCGTAGGCGATGATCGCGATGATGATCGGCAGCGCGAGCGTGAAGCCGCCCTCCGCGCTCGGGCTGGAGACGATGCCCCGGAACGGAGCGTAGAACGGATCGGTTACGGAATCGATCATCTGGACGAACCCGTTGCTCGACCGGGCCGCCAGGAGCGCCAGCACCAGCCGGATGCCCAGCAGGCCGTAGAGGAGCATGAACAGGTAGTCCACCACCTGGGAGACGCGCGCAAAGGTGCGGCCTCGCTCGATTTCGCGGCCCGTGCCGGCCACCTCGGAGATCGCGTTGCTGCGCATGTCGCCCGCCACGCGATCCAGCCTCCCGGCCTCCCCTGCACTGCCGCGCTCCGCCCGGTGGGCGATGTCGGCGTTCACGTCGCGCTCGACGGTTCCCACGACCGCATCGTGCTGCGCGATCCGGCGTGCTTCGTCGTCGGCGACTATCTTGTCTCGCATGGGGACTCCCTGTGGGTTGTCCGGCCTGTCCGGCGCACCAAACGGCGCACCGGTACCCTGGGATAGTAACGGCAGGCGGTCCCCAGGCACAGGCGCGGCGGTCTTCACCGGGGCCGCGGCCGCTTGGCGTTCGGATGCCACATCCTTGTACTCGGGGATCGTAGAGATGATCTGGCTCGGCGAGTCACGCGGGTACCTTACCGATCACGTCACCCAGCGCTGGGTCCAGGTGACCGGACGGACGGTCGATCTCGGCGAGCATCCGTGGCTCGCGGGGCCGGTGGGGGACGTACACGGGATCGGGCGCGAGTTCTTTGCCGAGTTCGCGCGCCGTGAGGGTCTCGAGCTTCGGCAGGGGGCGGATTCCGGCGAGCGGGGGCTCATCTCCGACTTCGCGGCGCTCGCCGCACCCGACTTCGATCCGGGGCAGGTCGATCCATCCGTAGTCGGCTTCTATGCCCGCACTTCCGCATACGAGTTCGATGCGTGGGCGGAGTGGCGCAGTGCTTTTCGACCCTTTGGGCGCCTGCTCGGCCATCTCTTCAGCCGCAGGCTTCAGCAGCTCAACGTGCCGCTTTCGGCGCTGGATACCAGCCGTGGGGTCACCAGCGACGTGGTCCAGCTCGTGGAGCCGGCCACGGGCGAGGTGCGCCACACGGCATGGGTCCGCGAGCTGCTCGGCACGGGCGACGTTCTGTATGCCGGAGACTATTCGCTCGCGGCGGTGCCGGGACGGCGGGGGCGATGCGTGAAAGCGCTCTTCCCTCTGCCCAACGGCAACGCCATCGTGGTGTTGCGGCCCGAGGTACACGCGGACGGATCACTTTCGCTGGTCTCGGCGGGAGAGCGGTTCGGCGATCCCGGGTTCTATTTCACCGTCCACGATGGCCGCGGGCGAGTCCGCGCGCGCTACGTACGCGCGATGCAGGAGCGGATGCGGGTGTACCCGGCCGAGCATGGAGCGGTGCGGGCAGACCACGTGCTGACGCTCTGGGGCGCGACGTTCCTGCGCATGCACTACCGGTTGCGCGCGAGGGGGCCCGCGGCCGACGTGCTGGCATCCTGAGGTGCTGTATCCCGCCAGAACCTTCGCCGGAGAATCCATGCGTTCGACTCCATCGATCGGTGCCCTCGTCCTCCTTGGGATCGCGGCGGGCGGCCACGCGCAGGCTCAGCCCCCTGTGGCCCCCGTGCGCCCGGTGGCCGACACGTACCATGGGACGAGTGTCGCCGATCCGTACCGGTGGATGGAGGAGGAGGGCAGCACCGAGCTGCGCACGTGGATGCTGGCCCAGCACGCCCACACGCGCGCCATGATCGACCGCATCCCGGAACGCGACAGCCTCCTGGCCCGGCAGACGCGCTACGTCCGCGGCTCCGCCGTCGTCTTCCTGGACCAGCGCCGCGGCAACCGGTACTTCACCTGGGGCGCGAAGCCCGAAGACGATTTCCTGCGCTACTACGTCCGCCACGGCCTCGGCGGGGAGGACCGCCTCGTCCTGGACCCCTCCGCCTACAAGGTGCCGGGCAGCACCGCCGCGGGTGCCGTCACGGCCGAATCGTGTGAGGCGTCGCCATCGGGCCGGCGGCTGCTCTGCGAGCTGGCCGCGGGAGGATCGGAGGACGGGGCACTCTTCGCGATCGACGTCGAGACCGGCCGGATGCTGGATGCGCCCATCCCGCACGCGTCCGACCCGGAGTGGCTCCCCGGCGAGCGCGCCTTCGTCTACAGCCGCGGCCCCGACCTCCCGCCCGATGCCCCGGCCACGGAGCGGAACCAGAACGTCCGCTCGTACCTCCACCGCCTGGGTTCGGGCTCCGCGCCGGACCGCGCCGTGTTCGGGCCGGGCGTCTGGCCGGGCGTCGTGGTCGATCCGACCCACGACCCGGAGGTGCGCATCCCGCCGGGCTCCCGTGCCGCGTTCGTGGTGGTGGAGGACGGCACGTCCGCGCACGTGGAGGTGTGGACGGCGCCCGCCGCCGCGCTCACGGCCGTCGCGCCGATCCAGTGGCGGCGGATCGTGCGCTTCGAGGACCAGGTCACCGCCTTCTCCGTCGATGGCGACGCCCTGTACCTCCTCACCACCCGTGGCGCGGCGCGGAAGCGGCTGGTGCGCACCTCGCTCGCGCACCCCAACCCCGCCGCGGCGGAGGTGGTGGTGCCGGAGGGGGCCGGCGTCTTCGACCGGCTCGTGCGCACCTCCGACGCGCTCTATCTCTCCACCATGGAGGCGGGGTCCAGCCGGCTCCTGCGCGTTCCCCTCCGCGGCGGGGCGACGGCGCCCGTGCCGCTCCCGCTGGCGGGCTCCGTGAGGACGTTCCTGGGTACGGACGAGGCGGCGCCGGAGCTCGTCTTCCAGATGGACACGTGGACGCGGGAGGCCACGGACTACCGCTTCGATCCCTCCACCGGCCGCGTGGAGGCGGTGGGCGTGATGCCGCCGAGCCCGTACTCGCACCTGATGGACGGCTACGTGAGCGAGGAGGTGATGGTGCCCGCCGCCGACGGCGTGCTGATCCCGCTCTCCATCATCCGTCCCCGCAACCTCCGCCGCGACGGCTCCGCCCCAACGCTCCTCACGGGCTACGGCGCGTACGGCACGTCGCTCACGCCCGCGTTCCCCGGCTGGGCGCAGACGTGGTTCGACGCGGGCGGGGTGTACGCGGTGGCGCACGTGCGCGGCGGCGGCGAGCTCGGCGAGGCGTGGTACCGGGCCGGGTGGCAGGGGACGAAGCCGAACAGCTGGCGCGACTTCATCGCCTGCGCCGAGTACCTCGTCCGCGAAGGATACACCTCCCCCGCCCGCCTCGCCGCCGAGGGGGCGAGCGCCGGCGGCATCCTGGTGGGGCGGGCGATCACGGAGCGGCCCGACCTGTTCCGCGCGGCCGTCATCAAGGTGGGGCTCGCGGACGCCCTGCGCGCCGAGACCACGGCGAACGGCGTCCCCAACATCCCGGAGTTCGGATCGACCGCGACCGAGGAGGGATTCCGGGCGCTCCTCGCCATGAGCCCGTACCACCACGTGCGCGACGGGACGCCGTACCCCGCCGTCCTGCTGATGACGGGGATGAACGACCCCCGCGTGAACCCGTGGCATGCGGCCAAGATGGCCGCGCGGCTCCAGGCGGCCACCACCAGCGGGCGCCCCGTCCTGCTCCGCGTGGATGCGGAGGCGGGCCACTTCGGCGGAGCGATGTCGTCGAACCTGGAGTCCTTCGCCGACGAGATCGCGTTCCTCCTGTGGCAGCTCGGCCAGCCCGGTTTCCAGCCGTCCGGTGAAGTGGCGGCGGGATTTCGAGACGGTGAACAACTTGATCGAACGTGAGCATCTCGAGCGGATCATCGCTCAACAGTTGGCCATGATCGGTGACCCCGCGCGAGGCCGCCCTGCGCTCCATCCTGGTGGAGCCGCGGGTGGAGGTACGTGAGTGGGATTATGGCGCCGAGTACGAGGAGTATCCCTACTGGGTGGTCGCAGAGGCTCTGGAGCGGGGGATACTACTCGCGTACTGCGAACAGGGGTTTGGACCTGAACAACCCTGGGGATTCCTCCTCACGGACGAGCCGGAGTTCGCCACGCTAGGGATGGACTCCCAGTGGAACGGCACCCTGGAGCGAGCATTCGTTAGCTCCGGGCTCTGGCCAGGTACCGATGGTGCCAAGCTGCACTTGCTGCCTGAGCAGCGCTTCCCTTGAGTCGACAATCTCCTCATGCGGCCGACGATCCCAATGGCAGCCTGGCGCATAGCGGTCGATCTGGGCGCCGTCCGCTCGCTCGCTTCACACATCCCGGACCCGCCCTGCGGCCGCGGATGTCCCATGTGCCGCAACTGGACAGCCGCAGTGGGCGGGGTGCTTCCTCCCGAGCTGCAGGCGCAGCTGGTGCGGCTCGGAATCGATCCCGCGGCGCCCTCGGACCTGTACGGCAGTGGATGCGCCCCAGGCGTCTACCGGTACCGCATCACCTACCACACGGCGGGCCGAATCCTGAGCGGTCCCAGCAGCACCTTCCGTAGCCTACGACTCGGCCTCCAACGGCACTACCACACGCTTCGCGAGACCCCGTGGCTCGGCCTCTCCGTAGCGTACGAACATCTCGTCCACGGAACTGTGGAGTGGAGGCCGATGGGGGGGTCATCGGTGGTGCAAGTAGACTTTCGCCTGGATGTGCCGTGGTGCCTGTCCGAAGCCGGTCCAGCGGACTTCATAGCGCCCGATGCGCCGTCCTGGCGTGACACCCCCTGGGCCCGTGCACACCGCCGAGCCGTGCGCCGCGGGTGACACCGGGCCGCTGTGACGGTACGGTTCCGAACTGACACGAATCCGAATGGGTCGCCGACACCTACCTCTGCTCCATCGCTCCCCTGACCCGCTCCGCCGCACTTCCCCGGCCGTGGTCGCGCGGCTGCGGCAGTTGCTGTTCATCGGAGTTCTTGCTGCCGCCGGATGCAGCGACGACGACGGCACGATCGGAGCACCGGAGCACTTCAGCCCCATGGTGGTCGATTCTCCGGTCGGCCCGCTGCGCCTGCAGCTCGGGGTCTGGCCGAACAACGTGGTGTTCCGCCGCCCGAACCGGATCATGATCAACTACCGCATGGTCAACCCTGGCCCTGGCGATCATGCCTATCGGGACGCCGCGGAATACTACTACTTCCGCGTGGTTCGGCCGAACGGGCAGCGGCTCTATCCCAGAGTCGTGTCGGCTACCGAAGGGATGGGCGAGGCACAACGCATCCTCCTGTACCCGGGTGAAGCAGGGGAAACGCATACGATCAACCTTGCCTGCATGGCGTACCACGCATACTCCTTTGAACCACTCTTGCGGGCACCCGATCGATACGGCTGCGAAGCCTCATTTCAGTTTCGGGAAGCAGGAGTGTACCAGGTGATCGGCCAGCGAGTCCCGCCGCCCGCGTTTGGGCCGGAGGATGATTGGACGCCCGAGGATCGCCGCGCCAAAGGCGAGGACACGCTGCCCTCCCGTGCGGATACGCTCGAAATCAAATTCCAGCCCTCTAGCCGCTGGTGGCCATGGTAGTCTCCACCCAGCAGACGGCGGCGGAGGGACGATGATCCGGGATCTTGTGTCGACGCTGCTTCGCCCAAGCCGCAGTCCGGCCGACGAGCAATTGCGAGTAGACGACGCTGGAGTGGAGTTGCGGGATGAGCGTGGCCCGAGCACGATCTGGCGCATCGGCTGGAACGAAATCGAGGAGATCGGCGCGTTCAAGCGCGACATGCTCACCGTCGACGATCTGTGCCTTGGCTTCCGCGGCAGCAGCGGTTGGCTGGTCTGCGACGAGGAGACCGCCGGGTGGGGTGAGGTCAGCGATGCCCTCGCTGTCCGGTTCGGTGTCCGCTTCGAGGATTGGAGCCCCCTCGTCGCGACACCAGCGTTCGCGGAGAACTGGGTGGTGCTCTGGCGCCGTCCCGCCGCGCCGCCGGATTCCGGGCTCGGCGGCTGCAACCCTGAAGTGTAAACGATTCCCGCGAGCCTCCCCACATTCCCTCCTGGCACACCGCCCTATGAGAACTCCGGCTGAGATGGAAACTCCAGGCAAATCCTCGAATCGGTTCGGCCGCGCTCTGGGCGTGCTCCTGGTGGTGATCGGCATCGGGATACTGGCGGGTGGGATCGTGTTTCGTGCCCTCGACACCGCCCTCCTCGGCGGCGCGGTGGTGTTCAGCGGGCTCATGACCGCCACGGATCCGAAGCGCAACCTGCCTCGCCGCCTCGCCCTTCGCCGCCGTGGGCGCGCTGCTGATGGGCCTGTACATGCTCAGCCGCTAAAACCGCGGAATGGACTTCCCCGCTCTCAGCGGGAGAAAAGCATCACACAGAGGCACGGAGGGGAACGGAAAGGGCACAGAGACCCCTTCTGCTGTTCTCTCCGTGGCCTCTGTGGCTCTGTGTGGGGCCCATCTGTTCACCGGCTGCGTCAGAGGACCACGACGACTTTTCCCCGGGTCCGCCCGGTTTCCACCTGCTGGTGAGCCGCCGCCAGATCGTCGAAGGAGAATTCCCGCGCGATCTCGGGGCGGATCACGCCGCTTTCGAGCAGCCCCGCCAGGTGCCGCATGTCCGTACCGCTCGATTGCACCAGGTACGTCGATGCCGTGATTCCTCTGGCGGCGGCTTCGGCTTTCACTTCGTCCGTGACCCCGCCGGCGATGGCCACGAGCCGGCCGCCGCTTTTCAGCACGTCCAGCGCCCGCCGGGGCAGGTCGCCACCCACGGCGTCGAATACCACGTCCACGTCCTTGATCACCGTCTCGAAGGGCGCCGCATGGTAATCCACGTACGTGGACGCGCCCAGACCTCTGACGAACTCCTCGTTGGCCGCCGAGCCGGTGCCCATCACCACGGCACCCAGGTGCCTCGCCACCTGCACGCCGAAATGGCCCACGCCCCCGGCGGCCGCCTGCATCAACACCGTCTCGCCTTCACGAACGTTCGCCTCATTCACGAGCACCTGCCAGGCGGTCAGGAGCGCGAGCGTCGAGGCGGCCGCCGCGCCGTGGGACAGCCCCGCCGGCTTGTGCGCCAGGTGCGTGGCCGGGGCCGTCACGTATTCCGCGTAGGCCTTTCCGTGCCCGGGGAAGCGGACCATGCCGAATACCGCATCGCCCACTTCGAACTCCGTCACACCCTCACCGACTGCCGTGACCACGCCGGACACGTCCCAGCCCAGGACAACCGGCTGCTGCTCTTTCAAGCTGTTGTAGAGAGCGAGGCCGTTTCTGGTTTTGATGTCCACCGGGTTGATGCTGATCGCGCTCACCCGCACCAGCACCTCGCCCGGCTGCGGCTCGGGGAGGGGCACCTCCTCCATCACCAGTTGCTCCGTGCCGCCCGCTGCCTTCAGGATGATTGCTTTCATCGCTCGTTCCCTGGTCGACGTTTGTTTGCGCGAGGCAAGGTACGCCGCCCGGTGAGATTCGCCAGTTGCTCGCGCTGGCGATGTGCGGGCGGCATTGCTCCAGGGTAGATTACGGCTCCCGATCCACGACCGCGACGTACGGGTTAGGTTTCCAGACGATGAGCGACTCGACCGCGGACGCGGCTCCACCATCTCGCGAAGACCCGGACGCGCTGGACCGCGCTGCCGCGCTGCGTCTGCTCGTGGTGATGAGCCGGGCGCTGCGCGCGGTCACCGAGCCGGCGCGGCACCAGGCGAAGCAGTGGGACCTCTCGTCCACGGAGCTGGGGGTCCTCGAGGCGCTGTACCACAAGGGGCCTCTTCCCCTGAGCGCGCTGGCCGAGCGCATCCTGCTGACGGGCGCCAGCACCACGTACACGGTGAAGCGCCTGGAGAATCGCGGTCTCATGCGCCGCCGGTCGTCCACCGAGGACCAGCGGTTCGTCTTCGGCGAGCTGACGGAGGCGGGGCGGGCGCTCATCGAGGAAATCTTTCCCATCCACGCGGAGCAGATCCGGCGCTCAATGCAGGGGCTCACCCTGGAGGAGAAGCGCCAGGTGGCCGACCTCCTCAAGCGCCTTGGGCGCGCGGCGGCGACTGGCGGCGAGCACCAGGATCGCTAGGCCCGCCCTCCCGCAGACCCACGCGTGGGACAAGGTACTTCCATTTCTAAGTATATGTGCTTAGAATTAAAAGTACCTCGGAACGCTGACCTTCACGCCTCGCTACTACACCGCCCTGGAGACGCCATGTCGAGCCACGCCACCGCAATTCCCGCCCTTCCCGCGCCAGCGCGCGGACGCCCTGCCACGATCGCACTGTGGGCGCTCCAGATCGCTCTCGCCGCGGCGATTGGGGCGGCCGGCGCGGCCAAGCTCGCGGGTGCACCGGAGATGGTGCAGCTCTTCGACGCCATCGGCATCGGGCAGTGGTTCCGCTATGTTACGGGATCGCTGGAAGTGCTCGGTGCCCTCCTGCTGCTCGTGCCGGCCCTCGCCGGGCGCGGCGCGCTGCTTCTGGCGGGCGTGATGGGCGGCGCCGTTGTGGCGCACCTGTTCGTCCTCCACACCTCCCCCGCGGCTCCGCTCTCGCTCCTCGCGGGGATCGCAATCGTCGTGTACGCCCGCCGCGCGGAAATCGCGCGTCCCCACGGGTGAGGCGTGCGCTGAACGCGATCCCACGCCATCCAAGGCACACATGACCGCGCACCTGGACCCCGGCCACGACACCGCTGGCGTACGATGCCCGTGAGCCTCGGCTGGATCCACACCGTCGCGGCGGTCGGCGCGCTGGTAGCGGGCGCGGCGGTGCTCCTGACACGCAAGGGCACGCGGCGCCATCGGCAACTCGGGTGGGTGTACGTGGTGAGCATGCTCCTGCTGAATGGCACGGCGCTCCTGATCTACCGCTTGTTGGGGCGCTTCGGGCCCTTTCACGTGGGCGCGGTCTTCAGCTTCGTGACCGTCGTGGCGGGCACCCTCGCGGCGATCGGGGCACGCCGGGCGCGGGCGCGGCGGGACGCGGTGGAGCGTGCTCGTGCTCTCCATCGCCATTACCAGTGGATGACGTGGTCGTACGTCGGGCTCGCCGCGGCCGCCGTGTCGGAGACGGCGACCCGCGTCCCCGCGCTGCGGCCACGGCCCGACCAGGTGCTGGCGTTCGGGGTCACGGTGGCCGTGGCTACGCTCCTGGTTGTCGTGGTCGGTGCGCGGCTGATCCGTCGTCACCGATCGGCGCTCCTTGCGCCCTACCGGACGGCGGCGGAGCGAGCTCCGCGCGGCTCCGCGGTCTGACCTGACGCCGCACGTAGTCTACCGCAATCGCTCAACAGCCTTGCGCGGCGGCCCCGCGCCTCTGACCTTGGTTCCGTTCGGCGACCCCGGTCTGCTTGCGGATCCGTCCTCCAGAGGCGCCATGCGGCTTCCGTGCATCCTCGCGTTCGTGGTGTCGCTGTTCGCCGCCGATGCCGCGCACGCTCAGCATTGCTGGCCCATCGAGGTGCGGCTCGAGGTAAGGGACCCGGCCGGCCGCCGTTTCAGCCCGGTCGTTCTCGACAGCGTCGTCGTCGTCGTGGCTCGAGGCTCCAATGAGGTCCCGGTTCGCTCGCGCGTGGAAATTCCGCGCGACGGGACGGCATCCGATACGAGCGGCACGCTCCAGTGGCTGACCGCCGCGTGCCGCCTGCGGTTGCAGCGGGCGACGCTCTACGCCTCCGGGCGCGCGCTGCACCTGGACTTCAACATCGACATCAACACCTTTAAGAGGCCGGGTCCCTCCGCCTTTCTAATCGAAGCACCTCCCCTCCAGTCCGCCACGTTCAGGCTGCGCTTTGGCCCGGAGGTCCGCGGCGGCCATTCGTCCGCTCCCCGGCGCCTCGACGCGAGCTGGTGGGAGCGCGTCCCCGCCGCGAAAGGCGCCGCTCGGCCACGGAGCCACGCGCGGCGCCAGTGACGGCGGAGCCAACGGTTTTCGCTGCTCATCCATCCATCACAGGTACACCGACGCAATGCGCCCGCTACGATATTCCATCAACCTCACGCTGGACGGATGCAGCGACCATCGCACGGTCACCCCCGATGAAGAGCTGCACCATCGCGCGGCCGAGAACATCGCCCGGGCCGATGCCCTTCTCTTCGGCAGGGTGACGTACGAGATGATGGAGTCCGCGTGGCGGATGCCCGCGGCGGCAGAGAACTGGCCAGAGTGGACGCTGCCCTTCGCCCGCACCATCGACGCGACGAAGAAGTACGTCGTGTCGAGCACCCTGGAGAGCGTCGACTGGAACGCGGAGCTGCTGCGCGGGGATCTGGGGGAGGCCGTTCTGGAGCTCAAGCGGCAGCCCGGCGAGGGACTGTTCACCGGCGGGGTGATGCTCCCGATGGCGCTGGCGGAGCTGGGGCTGATCGACGAGTACGAGTTCGTGGTGCACCCCAGAATCGTGGGCCACGGACCCTCGCTGTTCGCCGGGCTGTCGAAGCACGTCGACCTGAAGCTCGTGGACCGGCTGGAGTACGGGTCGGGGGCGGTGGCGATGCGCTACGAGCCGAAACGCTAGACCCGAAGCCCGGCGCCATGCCTCGCTACGTCGCCCTGCTTCGCGGGGTCAGCCCCTCCAACTGCAAGATGCCGCAGCTGAAGGAGTGCTTTCAGTCGGCGGGATTCGACGAGGTGCGCACGCTTCTGTCCAGCGGCAACGTCGCCTTCAGCACGAGCGACTCGGACTGGCCCGCGATCGAGCGGATGGCGGAGGAGGCGATGCGCGCGTCGTTGGGCCATGTCTTCCCCACGATCATCCGTTCGTCGGAGTACCTCCAGAGCCTCGTCGCGAGCGATCCGTTCGCGGGGTTCACCCTGCCGCGCACTGCCAAACGCGTCGTCACGTTCCTGCGCCGCCCGGCGAACGCGGATCGGGAGCTGCCGGTGGAGCGCGAGGGGGCCAGAATCCTGAAGGTCGTGGGCAGCGAAGCGTTCACGGCGTACGAGCCGGGTCCTCGAGCCCCCGTCTTCATGACGCTGCTGGAGCGCACCTTTGGCAAGGACATCACCACCCGCACGCTCGATACGGTCAGGAAGTGCTCCGTGGCGTAGCGGCACTCACAACGAATGGAGAACCCACGATGGCGAAGCCGGCAAAGAACACGATCTGCCTCTGGTACGATGGCGGCGCGGAGGAAGCGGCGCGCTTCTACGCCGCAACCTTTCCCGATTCCTCGGTCGACGCGGTGCACCGCGCCCCGGGCGACTTTCCGTCTGGGAAGGAAGGCGACGTGTTGACGGTCGAGTTCACCGTCATGGGCATTCCCTGCATGGGGCTCAACGGCGGCCCCGCGTTCAAGCACGATGAAGCCTTCTCGTTCCAGGTCGCGACCGAGGACCAGGCGGAGACGGATCGCTACTGGAACGCCATCGTCGGCAACGGCGGGCAGGAGAGCGCCTGCGGATGGTGCAAGGACAAGTGGGGACTGTCGTGGCAGATCACGCCCATCGCCCTGACGCAGGCGATCACCAACCCGGATCCCGCCGTCGCCAAGCGGGCGTTCGAAGCGATGATGCAGATGCACAAGATCGACGTCGCGGCAATCGAGGCGGCGGTTCGCGGCTGATTCCCGCACAAATAGCCTCACACAGAGCCACAGAGGAACCTGCAAGAACGACGAAGAGGGGTTCACATCCACACGCGGAGATCCAGTGAAGCTCGACGTTTACCTGAACTACGCCGGCACCTGCGAAGAGGCGTTCCGCTTCTACGAGCAGCACCTGGGAGGCAGGATCACCGGCATGCGCCGCCACGGCGACCAGCCGAACGGCAGGATGCCGGAGGGGTGGAACGAGGCGATCCTCCACGCGCGCATCGAGATCGGGAACACGGTGATCATGGGGGCGGACATCCCGGGCGCCGAGCCCATGCGGAGCGCGTACCTGGCGCTGACGCTGGATAGCGCCGAGGAGGCGGAGCGCGTCTACGCACTGCTCTCCGAGGGCGGCCAGATCTTCATGAAGATGGAGGAGACCTTTTTCGCCTCCCGCTTCGCCCAGCTGCGAGACCGGTTCGGCACGTCGTGGATGCTGCTGCACGAGCGCGGCGCCGCCTGACCCGCCGCCGCGGACGAAGCAGGTCGCTGGGCCCGGAGCCGGATCGAGCAGGCTGACACGCAAACCGCTGAGGAGGCACACGATGAACACCCTGTTGTGGGTGCTGCAGGGCCTCGCCGCGCTCGTTTACGGAGCGTCCGGCATCATGAAGGTCTTCATGTTCGACAAGATCAAGGAAGGAGTGCCGTCCTTTGGGGCGCTGCCGCGGGAGGCCTGGTTGGCGCTCGGCATCATCGAGCTCATCTGCGTGGTCGGGCTGATCGTCCCCGGCGCGACGGGGTGGCGGCCGGGGCTCACGGCGGTGGCCGCGGCGGTGCTGGCGGTCGAGAGCCTCGTCTTCATCGGGGTGCACGTCACGTACAACGAGGTGGGGTCCATCGTCATGAGCGCCGTGCTGGGCCTCCTCATGGCGTTCATCGCGTACGGCCGGATGGTGCTGAAGCCGTTCGTCTGATACCGTTTCGAAGGAACTGGTCTGCATCGTGACGCGCTTGTCTCACGCAGAGGCGCAGAGACGCAGGGAGAGAACAACAGTGAACAGCGTCACACAGAACCTCCCTTTCGGTTCTTTCTGTGGCTCTGTGTGAGCCATGCAGTTGTCG
>DASVVI010000656.1:0-1587 GCA_036386635.1 Longimicrobium sp. | reverse complement strand
CGTCTGCCGCGCTGTCCAGCGCACGGGCGCGCGGGCCATGGGCGCGCCGAACAGGTAGCGCGCGCCCACCGTGGCCGTGACCGTCTGCCCGGCGAAGCGCGGCGCGCTGTCGGTGGAGACGCTCACCAGGAACTCGGGCGGACGGTACTCGGCCACCTGGTAGCTCGTCGCGCCCACCTCGCGCCACTCGCCCTCGCGCCTCATCTCGATGCGTACCGCGTAGCTCCCCAGCGGCAGCTCGGCGGGGAGGCGCATCGTCTGGTGCGCCGTGCCGAAGCTGCTCAGCGCGGCGGTCGCCTGTCGCATGGGCTTCCCCTCGCGGTCGTCGAACGTCCAGCGCAACGAGTCGCCGGGCGCGGGCGGCGCCAGGCCTCCCAGCGGCCCCCGTCGCACGATGGCCTTGGCGTACACCGGCTCGCCGGGACGGTAGATGCCGCGCTCGGTGAACACCGCGCCCGCGGCGGGCGCCCGCCCCTCGCCCCACGCGGAGTACACGCCGAACTGCCAGGGCGACAGGTCGGGATCGTACTCGCTCACCCCCACCAGCGCGCGGTCGTCCGCCGCCTCGGCCGATACGTAGCCCTCGAACGACTCGTCGCACTCGTCGCTGCACGCCTGCCCGCCGCGCACCGTGGGCCGGCGGAAGCCCGCCAGCGTCGCGATCCCCCGCGCGTCGGTTGCACCCGTGGCCCGCACGGCGCCCGCGGTGTCGTGGAGCATCACGCTCACGCCCGGGCGGGCCTTCCCGTCGCTCACCCCCGTCACCCAGACGACGGCCTGGTCCACGCCCACGCGCGCGTGCACGGCGAGGTCGGTGACCTGTACCAGCGCCACGGGCGCGCCGCCGTCGTCGATCGTGTCCACGCCGCGCCCGCGCACGCGCACGGCCAGCAGCGTGCCCCTTCGTGGCGTGCGCGCATCCGGCGCCGGCAGGCGGACGCCCGTGATGGAGCTCACGTCGCGCGCGGCGCGGGTGGGCACGCTGCTGCGCGCGGCCGTAGGCGCGAGCCGGCTCCATGCATCGGCCCAGCGGCCCCACCCCTGGCTCAGGAAGACCTTCTCCATCGCCCGCGGCACCTCGGCCACGGCCACGCGCAGCGTATCGACGTTCACGTGCTGCACGGCGAGGGTGCGGAACCCCTCCCGCTCCACGATCATCTTCCCATGCGGATACACCACGGACGGCGGCACGCCCGGCGTGGCGAAGGTGCTCGTGCCCGCGGCGGGAAGGCGCTGGCCGAACTGGTCCGTCAGGGCGGGGTCGATGGTGATCGTGTAGCTCTGCCGCGGCTCCAGGCGCCCTTCCAGCCGCCAGTGGTCGGAATAGTCCGAGGTGTCGCGGATGACGAACGCGCGGCTCGCGCCCCCGCTCCGCGCCAGGCGCACGTGGCGCAGCACGTCCGCGCCCTTGACGGGGGTGGAGAAGACGACCGTCGCGGGCCCGTAGTGGCAGCTGCCCGTGCGCGGGCAGCCGGCGTGCACCACGCGAAAGGGTCCGTACGTGGCGAACGACCAGCGCACGGGGTTCCCCCCGACGCTGTCCATGCTGGAGGGAAGCACGAGCTCGGCGTCGCATCCGGGCGGCAG
>DASVVI010000655.1:0-4947 GCA_036386635.1 Longimicrobium sp. | reverse complement strand
CGATAACAGAGGGCGGAGCCCTCTCCTGTTATCGGGAGAGGGGGCAGGCGAGTGTAACGAGCCGGGGGTGAGGGCCCTCTCCCCCCGCACTTTCCCTTCCTCGGAGCCTTCCCCATGCAGCGCTGCACCCACACGGACCAGATCCGCGACGTGAGCCCCAACACCAACGGCTGCGAGGAGTGCCTGAAGATCGGGAGCGGGTGGGTTCACCTGCGGCTGTGCCTCTCGTGCGGACACGTGGGGTGCTGCGACTCGTCGCCCAACCGGCACGCGACGAAGCACTTCCACGTTACGACGCACCCCATCGTGCAGAGCATCGAGCCCGGGGAGAGCTGGCGGTGGTGCTACGCGGACGAGGTGGAAGTGGTGTAGCGAGGGCGGGGCGCATTTTTCTTCAAGACCGGTGGAAGGCGGAGTGACAAATTGCACGCCGGTTCTTGCGCGCCCCTCCTTCCGTCCGATGCCGATGACCGACGCCGCCCCCCGTAACACACCGCCGTCAGCGGATGGCGATGGCCGCGCCGCGCCTTACGTGTCGCGTGCCCGCGCTTACCTGGATGAGCACTGGATCCGCAACGTCCCGCTGGACGAGCTCGCCGGCGTGGCCGGGGTGAGCAAGTTCCACCTCGCGCGCCGGTTCACCGAGGCCGTGGGGATTCCGCCGCACACCTACCAGAACCGGGTGCGCGTGGACCGCGCCATGGAGATGCTGCGCGACGGCACCTCGGTGCAGGACGCCGCCGTGCGCACCGGCTTTTCCGACGCCAGCCACCTATGCCGCCACTTCAAGCGTTTCACCGGCACCACACCGGGTCGCTACGCGCGCGAGCGGCCGGGCCTCGTCGCGGCCGCGGTGTAGGCGGGACGGCGGCGGGCATCCGCTGAGACGGTAGCAGCGGGAAAGCGCCTGCGCATAAAGATCTTGCTCAGTTAGGCGTAGCGCCGGAAAATGGGTGCGGGAGGGTGCGGCAACACGCCGTCACCCTCGCGCACCTTCGTGCATCCAGCGCCCGGAGTAAACGTCAGTTTCACGCCATACAATTGGCCGCCAATTTGCGGGCCGCCCCGGTATGGCGGCGCTCCATAGGCGTCGGAACGGTCTACTCTGCAGAGGTGCGCGGTGGCGAGCAAGGTGCTGGAAGAACAGGTGCGGGTGTGGCGCCCCGCGGTTCTCCCGGGAGTGGAGGTCATGCGGGTGGACGGCAGCCACCGGCTGTGGCGCTGGTACCACGAAGTGTATGCCCTGACTACCGTTTACCGCGGAACGGGCGAGTACCGCTACCGCCAGGAGACGCACCCGGTGCGCCCCGGCGACACGCTGATGATGGAGCCCGGCGAGGTCCACGCAGACCGCCGGGTGGACGGGCCGGCCTCCTTCCGCGTGCTGTTCGTGGCGCCCGAGGTGCTCGCGCGCTACCGCGGCGGGAGCGTGGAGCCGGTGCATCTGCGTCCCGCCTGTACCTCCGATGCCACACTTTTCCGCGCCATCACCGCCCTCCACGCGGCGCTGGACCGCGATGCGTCGGCGCTGGAAGCGCAGTGCCGGCTGGCGCTGGTGCTGGACGAGGTGCTGCGCCGCTTCGTGGAGCCCGCCCCCCGCCCCGCCCCCGCCGACCCGAGCTCCGCCGCCCTTCTCCGCGCGCGCGACCTGCTGCACGAATCCCCCGGGCGCGCTGTGTCGCTGGACGACCTGGCGGCGGCGGCGGGGCTGAGCAAGTTCCACCTGCTGCGCGCCTTCGCCAAGCGCTTCGGGGTCCCGCCGCACACGTACCACACGCAGCTTCGCATCGCCACGGCCCGCTCCCTTCTCGCCAATGGCGTCTCCATAAGCCGCGCCGCATTGGAGGCCGGCTTCGCGGACCAGAGCCACCTGACGCGCTACTTCGCCCGCAACGTGGGCGTCACACCCGGCGCGTACGTCCGCAACACCCGCGGCGCGCCCGAGTGGACCGATTCCGGCGACGCCTGGTCCGAGCACGACACCGAGCTCGCGACCGTCTGACCTGACCGCAGTTCCGCCACATCGGAGGCCCGGAGATCATCTCTCCGGGCCTCGCTTTTTTATCTCACACAGAGCCACAGAGGGTCCAGAAAGAAAAGAAGGAGTAAGTCCTCTGTGGCTTTGCGGTTCCCCTCCGTGCCCTCTGTGTGAGGCTTTTCGCTTTTTGATTTTCGGCCGGAGAGATCCACTCGGGGACGGGCGGCGTAGCTATCTGGAAGGGAACGTTGAACGGCGCTCAGCCCGGCCGTCAGCCACCCGTCTGGAAGGCAACGCAGGACCCGGCACCGGAGCGCTTGGCTCCGCCGGAATCAACAACCAGCAGGGAGGGACCCCCATGAGGATGTCGTTCTCGGCCCGACGCGGAGCCGCGGCGGTGTTGCTCGCAGCAGCGTCCGTGGCCACGGTGGCCGGAGTAAGGCAGTTGGTGGGATCGGACCACCAGGACACACCCGAAGTCGAGCTCAGCCCCCGGCTGGACATCAACGACGTGTACGTGTTCCCCGGCAGCACCACGGACCGCGTGGCCCTGGTGATGACCACGCAGTCGCCCATCACGCCGGCCGGCACGGCGGCCGCGCGCTTCGACCCGAACGCGCTGTACCAGATCAAGATCGACAACACCGGCGACGCCATCGAGGACCTGGTCATCCAGTTCCAGTTCGACGACGCGGCCACCGGCGGCGGGCAGCAGGTGGGGATGTTCGGGCCGGTCGTGCCCACGACGAAAGGAATGCTGAACCGGGTGGCCAAGAGCACGCCGGACATCGTGGGCGCCATGGGCGGCACCCTCACCACCGGCACGGGCGCCACGCAGGTGCAGCTCTTCACGGGGCCGCGCGACGACCCGTTCTACATCGACCTCGAGCAGTTCTTCCGCATCCTTCCGGACCGCCGCCCGTCGCGCGGGCCGGCGTCGACGATCACCAAGTCCGCCAACGCGTTCCGGCCGGCCGCCATCGCCAACCCGGGTCCGTTCGACGCGACCCGTGGCCCCGCGGTGGACTTCCTGGCGCCCTTCAACTCGATGGCCATCGTCGTGGAGCTGCCGGAGTCGGCGCTGCGCAACGCCACGGGTGGCAACAACATCGGCGTGTGGGCGACCGTCAGCCGCTGATCCTACGACGAAACGGATAAAGGAGATCGAGAGATGAAGATGCGCTTCGCAGCCATTGCCGTGCTCGCCGCCGCCGCCCTCGTGGGGGCATGCGACGACGAAGACACGCGCACCATTACCGACGTGGTCACCGTGACCGTCCGCGACACGGTCCGGATCGGCAACACCACCACGACGTTCGACCAGATCGAGTACCTCGCCAACCCGCTGGTGAGCGAGGTGTTCGTGGAGAAGCGGGAGCACCCGCACTACAACAACATCACGCCGTCCGAGAGCCGCGCGGAGTTCCGCGACGACCTCGTGTCGTTCATGACGACGGTGGCCGGGCGCGACGCCGCCTACTCCGGAGCCGTGGCCGACGCCCTCCTTCCCGACATGCTGGTGGTGCGGATGGACCGCGCGCCCGGCGTGACCTCCGCCAACGTGGCGACCGCCGCCACCGTGGGTTGGCTGACGCAGGTGCTGGACCCGGCCAACGGCTACGGAGGCCGCAAGCTGGACGGCGACGACGCGGTGGACAAGGGGCTGAGCGTGATCTTTGGCAACGCCCTGGGCAACAACAACAACAACAGCCCGGGGCTGGTGACGGACAACGTGCCGGACACGAAGGCGGACCTTACCGCCTTCCCGTACGTGGCCGCGCCCAACCCCTGATGGAAGGAGCGCCGGGCCGCCGTCTAGAAGGCCGACGCGACCCCCGTGCTCCATCATCGCGCCTCGGCACGGGCACGGATGACGGCGGCGGCTCGGCGCGCCCCACCACGTTCAAAACATGGCAAGAGGGAGGAGTGAATAGATGAAGCTCACATGGAGGTCCGCCGCGATGGCGGCGCTGCTCGCGGCCCCGGTGGGGCAGGCGGGGGCGCAGGAAACGATGATGGGAACGCCGCGTGCCAGCCGCTTCGACCTGGGCGTGTACGTGGGCGGCTCGGCCACGAGCCGGTGGTACGAGAGCAGGACGATCACGCTGAACGGCACGGACACGCCGGTGGAGAACGACGACCGCGAGTCGTTCAAGCCCGGCTACGCGCCCGCGTTCGGCGCGCACGCCACCTTCTGGGCGACCCCGATGTTCGGCCTGCGCCTGCACGGCGCCTACGTGCCGATGCGGGTGCCGTCGCTGAGCGAAGGGTTCTTCGACATCTTCGACGATGCGGGGAACCGGCAGGCGTACGCGCTCAACAGCTACTTCTACGACGTGAACCTTGCCGCGCGGCCGTTCATCCGCAGCGGCAACTGGTACCGCTCCGTCTACCTGTTCGCGGGCGGCGGCGGGCTGACGGTGGATCTGGCCGGCGAGGACCGTCCCGGGTGCGAGCCGGGGACGCTGGCGCAGGCGGCCTGCCTGAGCTACGAGCCGGACAACGCCACCGTGGGCCAGGGCACCGCCGGCGCGGGGATCGACCTCCTGCGCTTCTCGGAGATGCTGGGCATCTTCGGCGAGATCGCGGCGCACGTCTACGACTCGCCGGTGCACGTGGGTGACGGCTTCATCGGCCCCATCACCCAACCGACGGGGAGCACGGTTCGCATCGCGGACGACCGCACCGCCGTGACGACGCGCGTGGTGATCGGCCTCAAGGCGATGTTCGGCAACCAGCTCGAGGCGCCGATGATGACACCGCCGCCGCCGCCGATCATCGAGTCGCCGCCGCCGGTGCAGCCTATGCCCCCGCCGCCGCCGCCCATCGTCGAGATGCAGACGATCCAGGTGTGCGTGGTGCAGGACGGCAGCCTGACCAACGTATCGGCGATGTACAACCCGACGGCCGGCGACACCACGGTCAACGGGCAGCCGTTCGCGACGGCGCATCCGATGGGCACGCAGTAC
>DASVVI010000654.1:0-7807 GCA_036386635.1 Longimicrobium sp. | reverse complement strand
TGGAGTGTCCCAGAAGTGTAACGCGGAACGTTCCTCATGTCAACATTACTGTCGCGGCGCCGATTCCGGTCCGATTTGTACGCCCGTGCGGACTCACCGAAGACAAGAGCCCCCCACCGTCTCAGGACGGAGAGGAGCTCTGGACACGTACCGCCACCTGAGGCGTCGCTACGCCGCCCGTCCGCGCGGTGGCCTGGTGCGACCGCGCGCGCCTCGTCCGCCACGCTGATCTACGCGCGGCTTGCGGCGGCGCCCTCCGCGCTGGCGACGCCATCCGTCCAGCGACACGACGCCGGGGGCTTCGTCCTCCTCGACCACGAGGGGGTCGCTGTTGCGCAGGGCGGAGCGGCTCCGCTCGCGATCCAGCTCCTCGGCCACGCGCTCGGCGGGTACGTCCCACAGGACCGAGAGGGCGCCGACGAGGGTTGCCAGCGTCTGCTCCAGCGTCGCGCGGACGGTGCCTGCGGCGGAGCCGAGCGCAGGGAGGGGGCAGCCCGGCCCCTGGGCCACGGGCAAACGCTCGCGTCCCCGCTCCAGCCGCACGCCCACCGCGCTGACGATGCGCCGCGCCGCGTAGCGCCGGCGATGGAGGCGCCGGCCGCTGCACAGGTGGCGCAGCCGCTCGCGCCAGTCCTCGCCGGAGCCGGCGCTGTCGCCCAGCAGCCAGACGGCGGCGTACAGCTCGGCGAAGACGCGCAGATCCAGCTCGCGAACGGTGTCCGGCGGCAGTGTATGGAGGTAGTCGAGAAACGCCGCGATGCGGCGTGGACGGGCGAGGAGAAAGAGGACGACTTCCTGGCAGCCGCGGCGGTGATTGCAGCGCGCGCAGGCGGGGACGATGATGCGGGTGTCTCGTCTGCGCCCGCCCTTGGAACGGGGGATGACGTGATCGCGGGTGAGGGGTCGGTCCGGGGCCGCGGGGGCCCGGCAGTACACACAACGTCCGGTCTGGATGCGGTGCTCGAGCTCCCTTTGCAGGGCACCGCTTCGGTCGTTTCGCCGCACGAACTCTCCCGGTGATGGGGGTCGGCGGTGCGCGCCCGGGCTGGCGCGTCCTCCGCCTTGCGCGGCCCTGCGGCGGCCTTCCGGGCCGTCGCGGGGTGTTGTGTTACTCTGTGCCTCGATTAGCTAGAACGATGCCACCCCCGAAAGGTTCCGTCACACGTTTGTACCGTGTAAAAATCTGGATGGACTCGGGCAAGCGGACCAGGGGGAGGAGACGATGGGGAGTGCATCCCGCAGCCGTCCACCGCAATATGCAGCGGTCCGCGCGCCGTGACCAGTATCTTGAAAAGGGCCTCACGCGGAGGCGCGGAGACGCGGAGAAAAACAACAGCAAAAGCCTCACACAGAGAACGCAGAGGAAACAGAAAGCCACAGAGAAAACCTTTCTGCGGTTCTCTCTGTGGCTCTGTGTCTCTGTGTGAGCATGCAGTTGCAGTTCTGGCGGCTACTCCCCGCCCGTCTTCTTCGCCGCACGCTTTGCAGGCGCGGCTCGCTTCGGGGCCGGGTACGACTGCTCGGACGAGTACTCGCTCTTCACGTGGCGCAGCAGCCACTGCTCCACCCCGGTGGACGTCTCCGGCGCGTCGGGATGCTTGCGGATCAGCGCGAACATGGCGCGGATGTCGCCCGTGGCCCGCTCCAGCCCCTTGGGAAGGATCAGCTTGAGCGGTGTGGGCGAGGGCGTCCGCACCAGCGACTCACCGATGCGGTTGCCTCGCCCCTGCCGCTCGATGAGCAGGTTGCCCAGCTTCTCCCGCGTGCGGGGGTGGGGCGCCTCGATGGTCCCCGACACGAACTTGCGCACCTGCTCCCGCCCGCGCCCGATCAGCCGGCCGGCCTCCCGCAGCCCCATCTCCTGCACCAGCTCCGCCAGGAACGCGCGCAGCACCGGCACCGGGATTTCCGCCCACGCCGAATAGCGGCGGGGAGATTCTCCCCCGCCGGCCAAGGCCTCTCGGCCACTCTGTCCACTACGCTCAGAAGGACACTGGGAATTTTACGCCAGCCGCGAATTGCGCGCAAGACAGGTCAGCGGCGGAACAAGCGGACAGCGCAAAATGGTGTAGCGGGTGGCGCAAAGGGGCGCGTCGAGCCACGTTTTCACATCAATGGGGCCACCGCATGCGTGGTGTCGAAGTGGATCACCGCGTCGAACTGCCTTGAAAGCGAGGCCTGGAAGTAGTGGCTCGCCCGCTCCGTCTCTGTCAGATAGAGCACGCCCACCGCCCGCTCCAGGCGCGGCCTTTCGAGGGCGGATTGCAGCGCCTCGTCGCCGCGAAAGACCAGCAGGAAGTTGCCGATTCCCGTGTCGTGGAAGAGCGCGCCGTAGCTTCCCGCGAGCGCGGGGCGGAGCGGCCTGAGCTCGGCCCGCCCGCCCCACTCTCGCGCGGCCAGCACGCTGCCGGTGTAGGTGGTGAAGCCCACCAGCACCGCGCGCTCGTGGACGCGCTGCCGCATGAGCTGGCCCACGTTCCACTCCCCCTGCTCCCCCGGCTCGGTCACGCGCGCGTCGCCCATGTGCGTGTTGTGCGCCCACGCCACCACTTTCGGCGTGCGCCCGCCCGCCTCCAGGTGCGCCGTGAGAGCGTCCAGAAGCTCCGCCATGTGCCGGTCCCGCAGGTTCCACGGCGAGATCCCGCCCACGAACGACATGCGGTAGTACTCCTCCGCGCTCTGCACGACGCGCGCGTTCTGGAGCACGGAGAAGCGCGCCTCCGCCTGCGCCGGATCGCTGGGCCGCGGTGCCGCCGCAAAGCGCCGCTGCAGATCGGTGAGGACCGCCGTGGCCTCGTCGCGGCACGACCTGGATTCGCGCGACGCCGCCGCCTCTCCGTACTCCTCCGGGCGGTCGCGGTACGCCTCGAAGCAGCGCAGGCGCTGGCGCGTGCCGCGCGCGGCCACGGGGTCGATCGTCTCCAGCGTGCGTACGATGGCGTCGACCGACTCGGTAAGGCTGTACAGGTCCATCCCGTAGAACCCCACCTGCGCCTCGGCCGGCTTGCCGGCGTTGTAGCCGCGCAGCCATTCGATCAGGTCCCGGGTGGGCGCGTTCGGCCACATCCACTCGGGGAAGCGGGTGAAGCCGGAGAGCGCCTCCGTGGCCGAGCGGTCGCTCCCGAGCCCGCGGATGTAGCGGTTGACGCGCTCCGCATCCGGCCAGTCGCCCTCGATGGCCATGGCGGTGAAGCCCTGCTCCTCCACCAGACGGCGGGTGATGCGGGCGCGCTCGCGGTAGAACTCCTCGGTCCCGTGCGTCGACTCGCCCAGCAGGACGAACGTCGCGTCGCCGGTGATGGCCAGTAGCGGATCGTAGTCGCGCGCGCCGCCGTCCAGCCGGTGCGCCGCGGCCCGGATCGCCGCCATCTCGCTATCCGTAACGGAATCCACTTGTTCTGCACTACTCCGCAGCGGCGACGGCTGGGGCAGCGGGGAGCACGACGCGAGCAGGGCGAGTACGAAGACGGGGATGACGATTCTCATCGACATGCGCAGGTTTGGGGTTCGCGCCCACCCGGCGCAGAGCGCATTCCCCTGGAGAAACAGGCATCGCGGCGGCACGGGTTGACATAAATCCGTGTGGCGCATACATTTGTCCTCGTTGAGCATGGCCGGGGAGATCAGCGTTTGAGCCGACTCCTTTGAAGCAGTGGGGCTGGTCATCGTGGGGAAGGGGGAGTCCTGAGGGACATCGCCGGAGCCGCGGGACGGTCACCAAACGGATCTCGTATCCGGCTTCAAACCGCCTCCCTGGCATGCTTGGCGCCACCCGTGTCGCGGGGTGGAGCAGCCTGGTAGCTCGTCGGGCTCATAACCCGAAGGTCGCGGGTTCGAATCCCGCCCCCGCTATCGAAAAACGCCCGTCCCCTGCGCTTGCAGAGGGCGGGCGTTTTCGTTGGCATCCTGAACAGCAGACCTCACACACAGCCACAGAGTGGGCCGGCAAGAAGAACAGAAAGGGGTTTCCTCTGCGTCTTGCGGTACCCCTCCGTGCCCTCTGTGTGATGCTTTTCCCTTCGTACTCGAAGCTCAGGCGATGGGCAACGTGAGCGTGAACGTGCTGCCGGCGCCGGGCGCGCTCTCCGCCGTCAGGTCGCCGCCCATGCCGCGGGCGAGGTCGCGGCTGATGGCGAGGCCCAGGCCCGTGCCCTCGGCGGTGCGCGTCAGGTCGGCGCGAACCTGGACAAAGGGCTCGAAGATGCGGTCGAGCTGGTCGGCCGCGATGCCGATGCCGGTGTCGCGCACGTAGACGTGCACGCGGCCTTCGCACGCCTCGCACCCGAGTTCCACGCGCCCGCCCCGGTCGGTGAACTTGACTGCGTTGGAGAGGAGGTTCACCAGGATCTGCCTCACCTTCTCGGCATCCGCGCGGGCGGCGAGCCCGGGCGGGCACCGTGCGACGCTCAGCGCCAGCTCCTTCGCCTGCGCCTGTGGGACGACCAGCGCCTCGGCCGCGGCGAGGGCGTCGCGCAGCGGGACGTCGGTGACGTCGTAGCGCACCGTGCCGGTCTCGAGCTTCGCGTAGTTTAGCACTTCGTTGATCAGCCCCAGCAGGTGCCGCTGGCTGGACTGGATGCGCTGCAGGTCGCCGCGCTGCTCGGCCGTGACGGGGCCGCGGATCCCCATCTCCATCAGCTCCGCGTAGCCGCCGATGGCGTTCAGCGGGGTGCGCAGCTCGTGGCTCATCACCGCCAGGAACTCGCTCTTGGCGCGGTTGGCGCGCTCCGCCTCGGCACGCGCGGCGTGCTCCGCCTCGAAGAGCCGCGCCCGCTCCACCGCCAGCGCCGCCTGCTGCCCCACCGCCAGGAGGAACGCGCGCTCCTCAGGCGAAAACGTGCGCGGGCCGTCGAAGGCGAAGGAGATGACGCCCACCGCCTCGCCGGCCGCCACCAGGGGGACGAACGCCGCGGACGCCACGCCGACCGCGTTCCACACGGGCGCGATGGGCGGGAAGCGCGCATCGAGCCCCTCCGGTCCGTCGCGCGTCTCGATCCACACCGGCTCGCGCGTGCGGAAGCATTCGGTGAGCGGGCTGCGGAAGTCCAGCGCCTGCCGCCGCACTCCCTCCTTCACCGGCTCCGCGAAGCCCACCGTGCGCAGCAGCAGCAGCGCGTCGCCCTCGGGAGCGCGTCCCGCCAGCGCCCCCGTCCTGGCGCCCAGCGCGTCCACCATGTCCGCGACCACGACGGTCGCCACGTCGTCCACGGTGCGGGCGCGCGCCAGTGCCGAGGTGAGCGCCTGGAGCCGCTCGGCGCTGTCCCGGGCGCCCTCCGCCTCTGCCAGGGCGCCGCGAAGACGCCGTTCGCTCTCCTGCAGGCTGCGCAGCGCGCGCGACCGCTCGATGGACTCCCAGCACCGCTGCGTCACCGTGCGCACCAGGTCGACCTCTTCGGGCAGCCAGTGCCGCGGCGTGCGCTGGTGCACGGCCATCCCCGCCATGAAGCGCCCCGCCTTGTGCAGCGGCACGGAGATCACGGCGCGGATCTGCGTCTGCTCGTAGGCGGCGCGGTCGGCGGCGGAGACGCGCGGGTCCGTCATCATGTCGTCCACCACGTACGGGAGGTCCTCACGCATCAGCCGCAGCGCCTCCGCGCCGAATGCGGACATCGCGTACCGACCCACGATGCTCTTCGTGTCGCCGCGGGTGAAGTTCCCCGTGAGGATGAAGTGGTCCTCATCCGCCTCCACGTCCGCGTAGGCGCAGCGGTCGACGCCCAGGTGCTCGCCCAGCATCCTCGCGGCGGTGGTCATCGCCTCGTCCGGATCGGTGAGGGGCTGAAGCGCCTGCCCCAGCTCCGCGATGAACTCCATCCTGCGCGCGGTCCGCCGCTCCTCCGTGACGTCGCGCACTTCGATGATGGTGCCCACGCTGCGCCCGTCCCGCAGGATGGGGCTGGCGGTGAACGCCACCTGGTAGAAGTGCCCGTCCCGGTGGACGAACGTCTCCTCGCCGCTCTCGCGCAGGTTCAGCGGGAACGACTGGCCGATGGGGCACTCCGCGATGGGGTACGGCTTGCCGTCGGGGCGGGTATGGTGGATGTGCTCGTGGAGCTCCTTGCCCAGCAGCTCGTCCGCGCGGAAACCGGTCAGCACCTCGGCCGCCCGGTTCATGTACGTGCATCGCTGGTGCTCGTCCATGATGAACAGCGCCAACGTCGCGTTCTCCGCCACCGTCTCCAGTTGCAGGCGGTAATGATCGGGATCGTTCAGGGAGTGGGGCATGACGGAGTCGCGAGTGCCGTGAGCGCGCCGTGCGTGCGCATCCTGGCGCGCGCATGCAACATCCTCACCGGGGCGCGGATCGGCGGGCAGCGCGGGGGAGCGTGCGCAATGAATTCACCCCACCACCGCGCGAACGCCTCCAGCTGATCGCAAGGCCCCACGAGTTCGTGGACGGTGCCACCCGGGGCGCAGGCATTAAACTATCAACGGCGCTAATGTTGCCCAAGCTGAAACGTTGGGCAGCGGAGGGTTGTTGTTCGGTGAAAACAGAGATACCCGGAGGTAGATTTTGGAAGCCAAACGCCCCCCCGACGGGAGGTTTGACCATACCGGTAGGCTCCGCCCGGTGATGGTGGAGCGCATCGGACGCGAAGCAGTCGCAGCCGCCGTGCGCGCCCATAAAAGGGCAGGGCGAGACATCTACTATACGGACGCGGCTTTCCCCGGGTACGTGATCCGCGAAGCACCGGATGGCAGTCGGGAGCTGCTGGAGGAAGACGCGGCTGGTGAGCTTCGCCCCGTCCGTACCATTGAAGCGGGATGAGCGAGCGGCCCTGGCTTTACGTGGTCGCGGGCCCAAATGGCGCGGGTAAGTCGACGCTCGCGCAAATGCTGCTGCCGATTGTCCCCGTGGTGAACCCAGACGACATCGCGCGCACGATCAATCCCCACGCTCCTGAAGCGAGTGCGTTCACCGCGGGGCGCGAGGCATTGAAACACGTCCAGGAGCATCTGGATGCCGCGCACAGCTTCGGTGTGGAAACCACCCTGGCCGGGCGCTGGATTTTCGGTCATGAGGCAGGCTAGCCTTTCAGGATTCGGGGTGATGGTGCTGTACGTCGGCATCGCCCCCGAGAGTCTCGCGATTCGCCGCGTAGCGGAGCGGGCGCACTCCGGAGGCCACAACGTCCCGGTCGAGGATATTCGGCGGAGGTATCGCATCAGCCTTGCACACCTCGCCGAAGCCATTGCCAGTGCGAATCAGGCGGTACTCTACGACAATTCCGCCGGCCCCGAGATCGGTCCCCGGGTATTCGCGGAAGTGGAGGAGGGAGTTTTCATAGCGCTTGAAACGGATCGTCCCCCCTGGTTCTCCATCGCTCTGGGAGGTATGGGAATCGGGATGAGCCTGCGGGATTAACCCAGACAGAGGAAACGGCGAGAACCGCTCATGCAGTTCTCGCCGTTTCCTCTGTGGCTCTGTGTGAGGCCGCAGTTCCCTCACACGTCCAGGTTCTTCACGTAGCGCGCGTTCTCCTCGATGAACTGACGGCGCGGCTCTACCTCTTCGCCCATCAGGCGGGAGAAGACCGAATCGGCCGAGACGGCGTCCTCCATTTCGACCTTGAGGAGGGTGCGCGTGTCGGGGTCCATCGTGGTCTTCCAGAGCTGCTCGGGGTTCATCTCGCCGAGGCCCTTGTAGCGCTGCACGTGCACGCCCTTGGCGTCCCCGTCGGCGCCGCGGTAGCGGCCGATGATCTCGTCGCGCTCGGCGTCGCTGTAGGCGTACTGCTCCTGCTTCCCCTTCTTCACCAGGTACAGTGGCGGCTGCGCGATGTAGATGAAGCCCGCGTCGATCAGC
>DASVVI010000653.1:0-13541 GCA_036386635.1 Longimicrobium sp. | reverse complement strand
ACCAGCCGGCCGGTGGCGGCGTCCAGCACCTCGGTGTCGCCGGGCAGGCACTTGTTGAAGCCGTAGCGCCCGAACGCCTGAATCTGGTCCGACAGGTCCTGGATCGCGCGGCGGTCGTACCCCTTCTCCACCGCCTTGCGCAGCACGTCGGCTTCGGCCAGCGAGAGGCCGCCCAGGATCTGGGCGATACGCATCACCTGCTCCTGGTACACGATCACGCCGTACGTGGGCTCCAGCACCTCCGTAAGCTCGTTGAAGGGGTAGCGCACCTCCTCCTGCCCCAGCTTGCGGCGGATGTAGACGAGGTCCATCCCCATGTCCAGCGGGCCGGGGCGCACCAGGGCGTTGGCGGCGATCAGGTCGTCGAAGCGGTCCGCCTTCATGGCGCGGATCTTTTCGGTGGCCAGCGCGGATTCGAACTGGAAGACGCCCGCCGTGCCGCCGCGCGCCAGCATCTTGTACACCTCGGCATCGTCCAGCGGGATCGCCTCCGCCTTTTCGAACTCCTCGCCGGTCTCCGGATGCTTGAGCGCCCCGTGGCGCGCGCGGATCATCACCACGGCGTCGTGGATCACCGTGAGCGTCTTCAGCCCCAGGAAGTCCATCTTGAGCATGCCCGCCTTCTCAAGGCAGTTCATGTCGTACTGGGTGACGATGATGGACTCGCCGTTGCCGCCCCCCGACCCCTTGCTGCTCTGCGTGCAGATGGGGACGTACTCGTCCAGCGGCCCCGGCGCGATCACCACGCCGGCCGCGTGCACGCTGGAGTGGCGCGCGAGCCCCTCAAGGGTCATCGAGTGGTCGAGGAGGCTCCGGTAGCGCTCCTCCTTCTCGTACAGCTCCTTGACCTCGGGGATCTTGTCGACCGCCTCCTGCACCGTGAGCGAGTAAGCGGGCGAGTTGGGGATCAGCTTGGCGAGCCGGTCCGTCTCGGCGGGGAGGAAGCCGAGTGTGCGGCCCACGTCCTTGACCACGGCGCGGCTCTTCATCGTCCCGAAGGTGATGATCTGCCCCACCGCGTCGCGCCCGTACTTGTCGCGCACGTACTCGATGACCTCGCCGCGCCGCTCGAAGCAGAAGTCCACGTCGATGTCGGGCATCGACACGCGCTCGGGGTTCAGGAAGCGCTCGAAGAGCAGGTCGAACTGGATCGGGCAGATGTCGGTGATCCCGGTGCAGTACGCCACGATGGACCCCGCCGCCGATCCGCGCCCCGGCCCCACGGGAATCCCGTGCTCGCGCGCCCAGCGGATGAAGTCCGCCGTGATCAGGAAGTACCCCGAGTAGTCGAGCTTGGGGTTGCAGATGACGCTCAGCTCGTACTCCGCCCGCTCCACGATCCCCGGCGGGAGGAGCGTCCTGGGGTCGGTCCCCTCCGGCGCGTCGCTCCACCCGTCCAGTCCGTATCGCTCCAGCGCGCCGCGCCAGACCCAGGCGCGCAGCATCTCCGCCTCGGTGCTGAACCCGTCGTTCGCGACCGGGAAGGCGGGGACGAAGTAGCCCTTGGGGTAGCTCCAGTTGCACTCGTCCGCCACGCGCAGCGTGTTCTCCAGGACGTCCGGCCGGTCCGGGAAGCGCTCGCGCATCTCCACCGCGTTCTTGAAGTAGAGCTGGTCGTCGTACTTCATCCGGTTGGCGTCGTGGAAGTCCTTCCCCAGCCCGATGCAGAGGAGGACGTCGTGCGCCTGGTGGTCGGTGGAGCGCAGGAAGTGCGTGTCGTTGGTGGCCACGACGGGGGCGCCCATCTCCTCGGCCAGCTTGAAGATGCGCCGGTTGAGCTCGTCCTGGCCGCTGGAGTTGTGGGCCTGCACCTCCAGGTAGTAGCGGTCGCGGAACACCTCCTGGTGCCACTCCACCGCCTCGCGCGCCTGGTCCCAGCGGTCCTCCATCAGGTGCTGCGCCACCTCCCCCGCCAGGCAGGCGGAGGAGACGATGAGCCCCTCGGAGTACTGGGCCAGCACCTCGCGGTCGATGCGCGGCTTGCTGTAGAACCCCTCCGTGTAGCCGATGGAGGTGAGCTTCGACAGGTTCTTGTACCCCTGCAGGTCGCGCGCGAGGAGGACGAGGTGGTAGTACCCCTTTTCGCCCTTCACCTTGCCGCGCTCGTGCCGCGAGCCGGGGGCGACGTACGCCTCCATCCCCACGATCGGCTTGATCCCGGCCTTCTTCGCCTGTTCCTGGAAGAGCCACGCGCCGAACATGCACCCGTGGTCGGTGAGCGCGAGCGCGGGCTGCTCGAACTCGTTGGCGCGCTTGATCAGGTCGCCCAGGCGGTTGGCGCCGTCGAGGAGCGAGTACTCTGAGTGGCAGTGGAGATGGACGAAGGACATCGGGAGAGGGCCGCGGGTGAGTCTTGCCTATCTATATGCGCCACAACGGCTTGGGCGGGCCTCCTGTGAGCACCCGTTCACCCCCCGCCGCGTTGTGTGCTGAGCCTTGAATATGCCCCCGGCGGCCGGATTGCGGAAGGGAAGCGCCCTGAACCGGCCACCCGCCCCGCGCTATGCTGTGTCCCGTACCGCCGTTGCGAGCGCGGATTCGAGCATCAGCTTCAGGAAGCCTTCCGCCTGTTCGCGGCTCACGCTGGGGAAGCCGTCGAGGAAGTCCGGGAGCGCGTCCCCCGCTTTCAGATGATCCACCAGGCTCGCGACCGGCACCCGGGTACCCGCGAACACGGGTGTGCCACCCATGATCTTAGGGTCGGCGACGAATATCTCCTCGGGTATCACGATCTTCCTGCGTTTGGGTAGGCACACACGGGGACCTTTCTTCGATACACCGCCAGGAGAGCAACGGTGCGTGGCGGGTCAAACGCGGGGCAGGGAAATCGAGGATTGGTCCTGCGGAAGGCACGGGCAGCCACGTGGGGCCGCCCCTACGAGATCTGTGTGCAGGCCGGATAGATCGGGGGCGGGAGAGGGTGGGCAGACACGCAGGTCTGCCCCTACCGGTTGCGGTGCGGAGGGGCGGAGATCGCGGTGGGGGAGAGGACGGGCGCGATGAATCGCGCCCCTACGGGATCCGTGCACACGACAGGGATCGACGCGCGCATGCCCCTCCCCCAGGTAGTTTTGGGGGAGGGGCCGCGAGGAACGAGCGGGGGAGGGGGCCCCGCCCCTACGCCCCGCCGCCGATCTGCGTGGCGACGCGGGTGTCGGACAGGTTGCGCTCCATCGGCGCCGCGGGGGTGGAGCTCTCCGGGGGAATGGTGGAGCCGCCGTGAATGGCGGGGATGGCGCCCTCCTCCAGCCAGGCGTACCGGCCCTTGAGCACGTCCTGCGCGAGCTTGTAGGTGAAGTCGTCCGCGTTGTCCGTCACGCGGCCGAAGAGCTCCTTGATGCGGATGCGCGCGCGGCGGCAGAAGAGGTCCGCCACCAGCGCCGCCTCGCGGCCGTGCGGCTCATCGCGCAGGGACTGGGCGCGCACGCAGGCGGCCGTCATGGCGAAGAGCTCCGCGCCGATGTCCACGAAGCGGCCGAGCAGCGCCTGCTTCCGCTCCAGCTTGGCCTGGTAGCGCCCCATCGCGAAGAACATGCTGCGAGCCAGCTTGCGCGAGGTGCGCTCCACGTAGCGGATGTGCTTGGCCAGCCGCCCGAACTCCGAATACGCGTTCGGAATCTGCCCGCCGCCCACGAAGCGCTTCGGCAGCCAGCCGGCGTACCAGACGCCCGCCTTGGCCATGGCGCCCACCTTCTGCCCAAAGGAGATGTCCGGCTTGATCAGGTCGCCGGCCACGGCCAGGTGCGTGTCCACCGCCTCGCGGGCGATGAAGAGGCGCATGATCTCGCTGGAGCCCTCGAAGATGCGGTTGATGCGGAAGTCGCGCATCATCCGCTCCACCGGGATCGGCAGCTCCCCGCGCGCGGCCAGCGAATCCGCGGTCTCGTAGCCGCGCCCGCCGCGGATCTGCAGGCAGTCGTCCACGATCTTCCACCCCATCTCCGTCGTCCACAGCTTGGCGATGGCCGCTTCCAGGCGGATGTCGTTCTTGCCGTCGTCCGCCAGCGCCGAGGCCAGCTCGGCCATGGACTCGATGGCGAAGGTGTTGGCCGCCATGTCGCCCAGCATCTGCGCCACGGCGTCGTGCTTGCCCACGGCCGCGCCCCACTGCACCCGCTCCGCCGCCCACTTGCGCGAGACCTCCACGGCGACCTTGGCCCCGTACGCCGCGCTCATGGGCAGGGTCAGGCGCCCGGTGTTCAGCGTCATCAGCGCCAGCTTCAGCCCCTTCCCCTCGCCCCAGATCACGTTCTCGCGCGGGACGCGGACGTTGTCGAAGCGGATGACGGCGTTCTGCAGCGCCCGCAGCCCCATGAAGTGGCAGCGGTGCGTGATCTCCACCCCCGGCGTGTCCACCTCCACCACGAACGCGGTGATCTGCGCGATCTCCTTGCCGTTCTTGATCCTGGACGGCGTCTTCGCCATCACCACCAGCAGCTCGGCCAGGGTGCCGTTGGTGCACCACAGCTTCTCGCCGTTGAGGATGTAGGCGGTGCCGTCCTCGGTGAGCGTGGCCGTGGTGGCGAGCGCCGCCGGGTCGGACCCCACCCCCGGCTCCGTGAGCGCGAAAGCCGAGATGGCGCCCCTGGCCAGCCGCGGCAGGTACTTCTTCTTCTGCTCCGGGGTGCCGAACATCTTCATCGGCTGCGGCACGCCGATCGACTGGTGGGCGCTCAGCAGGGCGGTGAGGTTGCCGTCCTGGCTGGTCACCATGCCGATGGTGCGCCCGTAGCCCCGCTGCGAGAGCCCGATGCCGCCGTACTCCTCCGGGATCTTGAGCCCGAACGCCCCCAGGTCGCGCAGCCCCTGCACCACCTCCGGCGGAAGCTCGCCGGTGCGGTCGATGGCGTCCGAATCGACCTCCTCCTCCATGAACTTCCGCAGCTTCGCCATGTAGGCGTCCGTCTTCGCCTTGTCCTCCGGCGTCTGCTGCGGGAAGGGGTGGATCAGGTCCAGGCGGAAGTTGCCGAGGAAAAGCTCGCGGACGAAGCTGGGCGCGGTCCACTCGGTCTCGCGCGCCGCTTCGGCGACCTCGCGCGACTCCTGCTCGCTCGGTGCGGTCTGGGCACTCATCACACGATCCTGGTTGCTGGGATAGGGAAGACGCGCCGCGATTCGGACGAAACCGGAACACGGCAAAATCAAAGCTACGGCTGAGCCGTGCTCACGCAACACCCTCTCCCGTGCGCAGGAACGTTCCAGGTACCGCTCCTATTACGCCAGGTGCCGGCGTATTACTGCGAACAAAGCCTCACAAAGAATGGCGATAAGGGAGCGATTCCGGTCGGGAGAGGCGTGGTAGCTGGGGGCTCGGCTCCGGTAACGTTGGGGTGTCCACAACGGACGACAACGAAAACCAGCTTCTACGGAGCTTTCAGATGAAGTTCGCCCGCATCATCCCCGCATTCGCCTCGCTTTCCCTGCTCCTCGCCGCATGCGAACGCACCCCCACCTCCGGCGACATCGCGCCTCCCACCGTGGGCCGACACGACGACAATCCGCCGCCCCCGCCCCCGCCGCCGCCCCCCGCGGACACCACGGGGTTGGGTGGAGGAACGAAGGGCGGCGGCGACTGAGCCGTACCCGGATTACGTGCGGCCGCGGAGACTACTCCGCGGCCGCTTTTCCGCGCAGGTACCGGGCGAGATCGGAGGCAAGTCCCTGCACGCCGACGTCTTCCTCGGCCGGCGCCGCGGACTGGAACTGGAGCCTGCGCGTCACGGAGTCGAGCACCGACTCCGCCTCGGCCAGCACGTGCGCCTCCTTGCGCCGCAGCGCGATCTCCCGCGCGGTCGACGCGGCCCGCTCCGCGCGGGTCCAGTCGCCCAAGCTGGTGGCTCCGCGCGCGGCGTCCATGAGCGCCCAGGGGGCGTTCTCGCGGTTGTGCCAGTCCCCCGCGTAGCTCCAGATGTTGTCCCACGCCTCGTCGTAGATCGCCCGGTCCCCGGCGCCCCCCGCGGCCCGCGCGATGTTGCCCCAGCTCAGCAGCTGCTCGCACGGGTGGGAGATGTGCGGATGAGCGGCGCGCAGCACGTCGAGCGCCGGCGCGAACTCGCCGCGTACCACCCACAGGAGCCCGACGTCGCTGGCCAGCGCCGGCAGGCGGGGGTTGCGGGGGCCGTACGCGCGGAAGGCGAGCCGCGCCAGCTCGTTGGCCTCGGTGAACTGGTCGGTCTTTATGGCGATGGCCAGAAGGTCGTGGTACGTCTTGGCCTGCAGCTCGCGCAGGCCGTGCCTGCGCGCCGCGCGCAGGCAGCGGATCAGGAAGCGCCGCGCCGCCGGGTAGTTGCCGCGCTGGATGTAGAGGTTGGCGAGCCCGCGGAACGCCTGCGCGTACGATTCCCAGTCCTTGGCCTGCCGCCCCAGCCCGATCACGCGGCGGAACCAGCTTTCGGCGCGGGGATACTCCGCCCGGCGGCGGGCGAGGAGCCCCACGCGGTACCCCATGGCCGGGTCGCGCGGCGACGCGATGGCGCCCGCCTGCGCGAAGGCCAGCGAGGTCCCCAGCAGGTCCCGCCCGGCCGCCCACTTCGACACGTCCAGGCAGGCGGCGGTCAGCTGCGCCCGCGTTACCTCGCCTGGCGCCCGCAGCACCTCGGCGGCGGCGCGCAGCGGCGCCTCCACCGTGGATTCGAAGCCGGCCGCCTCCAGCTGCGCGATGAGCCGGGGGTACGCGTCGGCGGTGAAGAAGTCGGCGCGGTCGGCGCTGTGTCCCTGGGGGCCCGTGGCGTCCGGATCGGGGCGGCGCTCGTCCGGATCGGCGCTCCCCCACAGCGACACGTCGCGCGCCAGCTGGAACATCACCAGCGCCTGCGCGCCCTCCATCTCCGTCAGTATCTCACCGCCTTCCAGCTGCTCGGGGCCGTGCATCAGCGCGGGAGGAACGTGCCAGCGCCAGCGGCGCCGCGGCTTGCGAGCAGGGCGTGGAGGGGGGGACGAATCGGTCATCGACTGGGGCTCCGCGTGCCAGGAGGTGGGGGGGTGTCGTGCTAGAAGGGATCAGGCCGTGGTATCCTGCCCGCGCGGTGGCGCGGCGGGAGCGTGTGAGCTCCCCTGAAGCACCGGGGGGCGGCCGGGCGGATGGCAGCTTTTTAGCACAGGGTGTGTACAGTATGCACTCTCGCGCGCTCTAGTGCCAGTGCCGGAACTAATGTTGGCACCTGAAATGCGAGCGCGGCCCCCCAACCTTACAGCGGGAGGGGGCGGATGAAAGTGCTGGTTACGGGGGGAACGGGGGTCGTGGGGAAGGCTTCGGTGGACCGGCTGCTGGCCGCGGGACACCGGGTGCGGCTCCTCTCCCGCCATGCGGAGGACGATGTGCGCCAGTGGCCCGAGGGCGTGGAGCCCCACACCGGCGACGTCAGCACCGACGAGGGGGTGCGCGGCGCCGCCGAGGGGTGCGACGCGGTGCTGCACGTGGTGGGGATCGTGGCGGAGAGTCCGCCCGAGGTCACCTTCCAGGCCGTAAACGTGGACGGCACGCGGCGCATGGCGCGCGAGGCGAAGCGGGCCGGCGTGAGGCGCTTCGTCTACGTGTCTTCGCTGGGGGCGAACGGCGGAGCGTCGGATTACCACCGCTCCAAGCTCGCGGGCGAGGCGGCGGTGCGCGAGGAGGACCCGCCGGGGTGGCTGATCGTGCGCCCGGGGAACGTCTACGGCCCGGGCGACGAGGTCATCTCCACGCTCCTCAAGATGGTGCGCACCATGCCCGCCATCCCGCTGGTGGGGATGGGCGACCACCCCTTTCAGCCGGTGTGGCACGAGGATCTGGGCGAGGCGCTGGCCCGCGCCGTCATCAACCCCGAGCCGGTGCACCAGGCCCTGGACCTGGCGGGCCCCGAGGTCACCAACACGCGCGAGATTCTGGAGCGGCTGGAGGCGCTCACGGACACGCACCCGGTGCACATCCCCGTCCCGGAGCTCCTCACGAAGCTGGGCGCGCGCGCGGCGGAGACGGTGGGGATCGAGCTTCCCATCAAGGAAGATCAGGTGACCATGCTCGTCGAGGGCAACCTGATCCCCCCCGGGGCGCCCAACGCGCTGACCGACACCTTTGGCGTGCAGCCGCTGGGCCTGGACGCGGGGCTGCGCAGGCTCGTGGACGCCCTCCCCGAAGCCCTCCCCTCCGACGGCACGGGGAAGCTGGAGCGGCAGAGCTACTGGGCGGACATCCGCAATTCGCGCATGAGCGCGGACGAGATCTTCGACCTGCTGCGCCGCGAGTTCTACACCCTTCCACCCGAGGGGCTGGTGAAGGTGGGGGTGGAGCCGGGCTCGCCGCTGATCCTGGACGAGGGTGAGACGCTGACGCTTTCACTCCCCATGCGCGGCCACATCCAGGTGCGGGTGGCGGAGGCGCGGAACCGCGTCATCACGCTGCTCACGGTGGAGGGGCACCCGCTCAGCGGCGCGATCCGCTTCCTGGTGGAGGAGCGCGAGGGGGGGATCATCCGCTTCGAGATCCGCTCCTTCACCCGTGCCTCCAACCTGCTGGACATGGTGGCCATGCGCACCGCCGGCTTCCTGGCGCAGAAGGCCAACTGGCGGGCCGTCGTCGCCAAGGTCGTGGAGCGCAGCGGCGGCGAAGCCATCGACGGCGTCAACGACGAGACGGGCTTCCTGAACGACGAGGACGCGCGCGGCGTGGAGAAGTGGGTGGACGAGCTGGTGCTCGGCCTGCGCCGCGCCGAGGCGCCGGGGCTGGGGGAGGATCGGTAAGGGCCCTCACCCCCGCTCGTTCCTCGCTGCCCCCTCTCCCGATAACAGGAGAGGGCTCCGCCCTCGCCGTTATCGAGAGAGGGGGCGGAACCCCGTTTCCGGGCCGATGCCAGACCGCTTCAGCGGTCTTCGCGTGGTTCCAGCCGGGGGATTCATCCCCCGGCGCGCCCGCGGTGCCGCATCCCCCATCCCCCACGATCCGGCACCAACCCCGCCCGCCCGGAGCCTGCGAAGGCAGGCTTCCCGCGGTTGTTGCAGCGGTTTCAACCGCCGGAATTGGATCCCCTCACCCCCCTGTGGTGGTTCCCCCGGTGGTGGTTCCCCCGCTGGCGGTTCCCCCGGTTGCGGTGCTTCCCCCCGTCCGCGGATAGATGCGGTAGCGCTCGCGCTTGGTGCGGTTCCACTCGGCCAGCTCGCGACGCCAGCGCTCGTCGATTACGCGCGGGTCCTCGCCGCGGTCGAAGGCGGCGCGCGCCCAGTGCGAGCCGATCATCTGCGTGAAGCCCGAATTTTCGATCTTGAACTGCGCGGGGTTCTGCTTCTTCGCCTCGCTCAGCAGCACCAGCGTCGTGTACGCCGGGCGGTAGGTGTTGCGGTCCGTCACCTCCAGGCGCAGCGTGGTGAAGGTCTGCCCCTTGTAGTCCGTGTCCACCGCGGGGTTGGTGGTGGGGGTGATCTGCGTGGGGGTCAGCCGCACGCCGGGGAGGTTGTACTTGGCGACCGCCGCGAGCAGGCGGTTGGCGTCCAGCCAGGGGGCGCCGATGTAATTGAAGGGCGCCTCCGTGCCGCGCCCCACGTGCACGTTGGTCGCCTCGGCCAGCACCAGCCCGGTGAAGTTCAGCGCCGAAGTCACGGAGCGGATGTTGGGGCTGGGCGGGATGAAGCGGAGCCCCGTCTGCTCGAACCAGGTGCTCGGGTTCCACCCCTCCACCGGCACCACGTGCAGGTCGGCGCCGATCCTGGCATCCTCGTTGTAGTAGCGCGCGATCTCGCCGGCCGTCATCCCGTGGCGGAGCGGAACGCTGTAGTAGCCGGTGATCACCTGCGTCACCGTCTTCACCTCCAGGTCCATCACGGGGCCGTCCTGCATGTCCGTGATGGGGTTGGGACGGTCGAGGACGATGAAGGGGATCCCCTTCTTGGCGGCCTCCTCCATCGCCATCGCCATCGTCCACACAAAGGTGTAGACGCGCGCGCCGATGTCCTGGATGTCGAAGACCAGCACGTCCACGTTCGCCAGCTCCTCGGCGGTGGGGCGCTGCGTGCGGTCGTAGAGCGAGTAGACCACGACCCCGGTCTTGGTGTCGCGCCCGCCCACGAAGGTGGCGCCGGCCTCCAGGTTGCCGCGGATGCCGTGCTCCGGGCCGAAGAGGGCCACCAACTGCACGCCCGGCGTGCGCGCGAGGAGGTCCGCGCCGAGCTCCCCGGAGCGGGTCACGGCGCTCTGGTTGGTGATGAGGCCCACCCGCTTGCCTCTGATCAGGTGCATCGAGTCGCGCAGGAGGATCTCGATCCCGGGGATCACGGCGCTGCTCGTGCGGGGCGCCTGCTGCGCGCGGTCGGCCGATGCGGTGGCGGCGGGGCGCGCGACGGAGTCCGCGGAGCCGGCGGCGGTCTCCGGGGGCGAGCCGGTGCGGCAGGCGCCCATGGACAGCAGCGTGGCCACGAGGGCGGCGGAGCGGATGGAGATCGGGGCTTGGCGATGCGTCATGGCCGTCCGTAAGTTGAGCGATCCGCCGCCCGTCCGGGCGCGCGGCACGGTACCCGCATTGCCGCACCCGCGGGCGCGGCGAGTGAGGGGCATCGCTGCGAAAGGCGCGCCACACCGGCGCGGCCAAGCACCGAAAGGGGAGGGGGAGGGGTGAGCGAGACGTTCCGCCCGGCGCGGCCGGACGAGGTGCCCGAGGTGGCCCGGCTGGAGGCGCACAGCTTTCCGTCCACCACCCGCACCCATCACTGGTGGGAGGAATGGCTGGTCAGCGGCCCGCACGGGGGGCTGGAATCGCTGTGGGTGGCCGAGGAGCACGGCCGCCTGATCGGCGCCTGCCAGCTCCTCTGGCTGCGGCAGTGGATCGCCGGGGTCGCCATGCCGGTGATGGGGCTCGCATCCGTCGCCATCGCCCCCACGCACCGGCGGCGGGGGCTGGCGGGGCGCATGCTGACCGCCGGCTTCGACCACGCCCGCGAGCGCGGCGACGTGGGCTCGGCGCTCTACCCCTTTCGCGCGTCGTTCTACGAGCAGCTCGGCTACGGGCTGGCCGGCGAGGCGCACCAGTACCAGCTCGCCCCCGGGCTTCTGCCCGACGACAAGGCGGAGCGGATGCGCGTGCGCCTGGTGGACTCGCCGGAGGACATGGCGGCCATGCGCGCCGTCTACGCCCAGGCCGCCCAGCGCCTTCAGAGCGGGCAGCTGGACCGCACCGCCCGCTCCTGGCGCAACACGTGGGGGAGCGAGGACCAGGCGGCCGTCGTCTACTGGGGCGAGAGCGGCGAGGCGGAGGGGTACGCCATCGTCCGCTACCGTGCCGACCTCCCCATCGACAAGCGCTTCCTGGAGGTGGAGGAGCGCGTCTGGCTGACTCTGGGGGCGCAGCGCGGCCTCTACGCCTGGATGTCGTCGCTGGGCGACCAGTGGCGCGAGATCGTCTACCGCGCGCACCCGGAAGAGGGTTTCGGCGACCGCATCAGCGAGCCGCGCCTGCCGCTGTTGAGCAACCCGGGGTGGGGCCTCTGGTTCCCCTCCGCCACCCTCCTCCGCGGCCCGATGTTCCGCGTCCTGGACGTCCCCGAGGCGTTGGGGATGCGCTCGCTGCAGCCCGAGGAGGACATGACGCTGCGGCTGGAGGTGAACGACGGCCAGGTGGCGGAGAACCGCGGCCCCTGGCGAGTGCGGATCGAGGGCGGCCGCATGGACGTGGAGCCGTTCCGCGGCGGCGCGGTGGACGCCACCTTTACGCTCCCCATGGACACGCTGTCGCGCATCTTCATCGGCGCGCTGGCCCCCTGGCAGGCGATCGCCGGCGGCCTCGCCACCATCGACCGCCCGGAGTTCACCAAGGCGCTGGACCATGCGTGGGGCGTGCCGAAGCCGTGGACGTTCGACAAGTTCTAGTGCGTTAGTGCGTAAGTGCGTAAGTGCGCTGGATCCAAACGCACTCACGCACTAACGCACGAACGCACCTTTCCGTGCTGGCAAACTTCCTGCGCCGCACCCGGCCATCGCGTGCGACGAACAACCCCTTCTGAAAGGCGGGCAGATGAGGCTTCTGCATCGGTGGGCGGCGCGCGGAGCGGGCGCGCTGGCGGTCTGCGCGGCGCTGGGTGCCGCGGCGTGCGGGGGCGGGGGCGGTGATGCCGGCGGCGGGGCGGGGGCGGAGAAGGCGCCTCCCGGCGGCTACCAGACCTTCGGCGGCGGGCCTCCGGGAGGGACGCTGATCGTCCTCTGGGACCGCGAGCCGGACAACCTCAATCCGCTCACCTTCGACGCGTCGCCGTCGTACAACCTCGTCCACCTGATGTTCAGGGCTCTGGCGCGGCGCGACAGCACGCTCAGCAACTACGTGCCGGACCTGCTGGAGTCGTGGCAGGTCAACGGGAACACGGTGGTGATGAAGGTGCGCCCCGGCCTCAAATGGCACGACGAGAAGCCGGTGACCGCTGATGACGTCGTGTTCACCATCGAGCGCCAAAAGGATGAAAACGTCGGCTCCCCCCGCAAGCCGGACGTGGAAGGGGTCACGTCGGTGCGCATGGTGGACTCGATGACGGTGGAGGCAACGCTCTCCCGGATGAGCCCCGCGGCCGTCAACGCGCTCCTGGAGGTGATCCCCGTCCCCAAGCACATCCTCAAGGACGTGGCCCCGGCGCAGATGCGCTTCCACGCCTTCGGCCGCCAGCCGGTGGGGAATGGGCTCTACCGCTTCGGAAGCTGGGAGCAGGGACGGCAGGTGACGGTCAACGCCAACACCACCGCGCTGGGCGGGCGTCCGTCGCTCGACCGCATCATCGTGCGCAACGTCCCCGAGCCGAGCGCCCGCCTCACTTCGCTCCTCAACGGCGAGGGCGACCTCACCAAGATCTCGGCGGACCAGAAGGGGCGCGTGGGGAGCTCGCAGGCCGTGAAGCTGCACCACACGCCTCGTGTGCGGCCGGGATGGATCGCGTGGAACGTGGACAAGGAGCCGGTAAGCGACATCCGCGTACGGCAGGCGTTCCTGATGGCGCTCGACCGTCCCGCGCTGGTCCGCGGCCTCCTGGGCGAGGAGGGCGAGCCCGCGCTGTCGCCGATCCCGCCCGCGCTCCGCGAGCACGCGCGCGACATCCGCACCATCCCGCACGACGTCGCGGGCGCGGGCCGCCTGCTGGACGCTGCCGGCTGGCGCGACACCAACGGCGACGGGGTCCGCGACAAGGGCGGCAGGCCGCTGAACCTGGAGATCGAGTTCAGCTCCAGCGATCCGGTTCGCCCGGACATGATGGTGGGGATGCAGAGCCAGGCAAAGCAGGCGGGCATCAACCTCGTCCTCAAGCCGATGGAGAGCACCACCTGGGTCTCGCGCCTGCGTGCGCGCCAGTTCACGGGCTCCTTCTGGGGCTGGGGATGGGGCCCGGGCGTGATGGCACCCAACGCCGAAGCCATCTGGCACTCGCGCTCCATTCCGCCGGGCGGCGCCAACTTCGCAGGCTACAAGAACCCGAAGGTCGATGCCCTCATCGACTCCCTCCTCGTGGAGGCGGACACGACCCGCGCCCGCGCAATGTGGCGCACCCTTGAGCAGACGGCCATCGACGACGCCGTCTACGCGCCCATCTTCCTCGACCCC
>DASVVI010000652.1:0-2180 GCA_036386635.1 Longimicrobium sp. | reverse complement strand
GCCTGCGGCCTCGTCCCGTAGCGCACGTACGTCCACGCCAGCGCCCCGACGATGATCGCCGCCGGAACGATGAAGGCCGCCCCCGCCACAACGAGGCCGGCCCATCCGCGGCGCTCGCGCCCCACGTGCATCGCCAGCTCGGTGGAGTTGGGGCCCGGGATCAGGTTCGTCGCGCCAAGGTAGTCGAGGAACTCCTCGCGCGCGAGCCACCTGCGCCGCCTTACAACCTCGTCCTCCAACATCGCCACGTGCGCCGCCGGCCCCCCGAACGCCGTCGTGCCGAGCTTCACGAAGAGCAGCGCGAGCTCGGCGAGCGAGGTTCGGGGGGTGGGCTCGGGCATGATCCGGGGGGAGTGGGGCGAGTGAACTCGCTGCAACAACAGCACAAAGTCCGCCTTCGCGCAATACCGTTGACTTAGGAATATTCCTGCTTTAGGATTGGGTCATACCCCTTCACCGGAGGTGGTTATGGCCCGCACGCGGATGGCTCGCCCGGAGCAGGATCTTCGGCTCACCGATCTGTTCACGCTGGGCGCGCTGATGAAGAGCGTGCCGATGGAGCAGGTACGGAAGAGCCTGGCGCGTACGGAGCGAGGGAGCAGGCGCGTTCGTGATCTGCCGGCCGAGATGATGATGTACTACGTCATGGCGCTGGCGCTCTTTCGCGCTGAGGAGACACGCGAGGTGCTGCGGCTCGTGCTCGAGGGTGTCCGCACGGCCAAGCGCCAGCTGAAGCCGACCGAGCCGGCGGGGAAGTCGGGAATCTCCAGGGCGCGACAGCGGCTGGGAGAAGCGCCGGTCCGGGACCTCTACGGCGCGGTGGCCCAGCCGATTGCGGTTGAGCAAACCCGCGGCGCCTGGTATCGGAATTGGCGGACGGTCGCGCTCGACGGGACCACGATGGAAACTCCGGACACGGTCGCCAACGCGGAGGCGTTCGGCCGTCCCACCTCCAGCCGGGGCGAGAGCGCGTGGCCGCGGCTACGAATCGTGGGCCTCGTTGAAACGGGGACGCACGTGCTCTTCGGCGCCAGCGTGGGGAGCTACTCGACAGGCGAAGTCACGCTGGCGAAGGACGTGATCCCACACCTCCGCCCTGGAATGCTGTGCCTGGCCGATCGCTATTTTCCCGGATACGATCTCTGGAAACAAGCGACTGCGACCGGCGCGCACATGGTGTGGCGCGTTCGGACGAAGGTGCGTCTGCCTCGGGAGAAGGAGCTGCCGGACGGATCGTACCTGAGCCACATGTACAAGCGCTGGAACCGGAACAAGCCCCAGGGCGAGGGGCTGCCGGTGCGCGTGATCGACTACGAGGTCAGCGGCTCAACGGAGCAGTACCGCCTGGTCACCAGCATCCTGGACCCTGAAGAGGCACCCGCCGGCGAGCTGGCCATGCTGTACCACGAGCGGTGGGAGTTCGAGACCACACTGGACGAGTTCAAGACGCACCTTCGAGGCGCGCGGACAGTGCTGCGCAGCCAGACGCCGGAGCTGATCCGGCAGGAGGTGTACGGACTTCTCCTGGCGCACTTCGCGCTCCGCTCGGTGATGCACGACGCCGCGTTGCAGGACGACAGGGACCCAGACCGGATCTCCTTCATCCACACGGTCCGGGTGGTCCGGAGGAACCTGCCGCGATTCGCGGCCCTCCCCCCCTCTGGACTGGACGGCGCTGTACACGGCGCTCCTGGAAGAGATCCTGCAGGAGGATCCAGGGCCGCGAAGAGCGCGTAGTGTAAAGCGTGGGGTCAAACGCAAACAGAGCGCGTACCCTGTCCGCAGGCGGCACGAGCAGTCCAAGGTCCTAGAGCCACCCACGGTCGCTGTTGTGAATATTAAGTAAACGGTATTGCGCGAAGGCGGACTTTGTGCTGTTGTTGCCGCGAGTTTACTCGCCCGGTCCTAAGAGGCCCTCAATCCCCCGCCCCTACCTCCTCCATATCCGCGGCGAGGCGTGCGAGCTCGGGGGCGAAGCCGAGGGCGCGGTAGATCTCGCCAGCGGCATCGAGGTAGGCGCGAGCTTCGGAGGGGCGGTTGCAGCGCGCGTGAAGGACGCCGTAGTCGTGCAGGATCGCCGCCTCGCTCTTGCGCGGCAGGCCGCGCTCGCGGCACACCCGCAGCGCCTGCTCGTAGAAGACGAAGCCCTCCTCGTCCCGCTGCGCGCGGGCGACGGAGCC
>DASVVI010000651.1:0-8801 GCA_036386635.1 Longimicrobium sp. | reverse complement strand
GGGCTCGACGCCGTCATCGTAGCGGCGCCGGACGACGAGCACCACGAGATGGCGCTCGCGGCGATCGGCGCCGGGCTGCACGTGCTCTGCGAGAAGCCGCTGGCCCGCAGCGCCGCGCACGCGCACGAGATGTGGACGCGCGCCCGCGACGCCGGCCTGGTGCACATGACGCTCTTCACCTTTCGCTGGCTTCCCGCGCACCGCTTCCTGGGTGAGCTGGTGGCGGCCGGGCGCATCGGCGAGCCGCGCGGCTTCACGTTTCGCTTCGTGCACGGGCTGGGCGTGCGCGAGGACCTGCGCTGGCGCTCGGACCCGGCGCGGTCGGACGGGGTGCTCGCGGACCTGGGCTCGCACCTGTTCGACCTGGTGCACTGGTGGCTTGGTCCGATCGCCGAGGTGAGCGCGGATCTGCACAGTTTCGGCACGGTGCACACGGCCGGGCGCGCGGTGGCGAACGATTCCGCGGCGGTCTCGCTGCGGCTCGCGTCGGGCGCGCACGGAACGGTGCACCTGAGCAGCATCGCGCACGTGGACGACGCGATGCCCGGCCAGGAGTTCACCATCTTCGGCAGCGGGGGCACGCTGGAAGGACGCCTGTCGCGGTCCGGTTCCGAGATCCGGCTGATCACGGCGGACGAAGGATGGCGGCTGCTGCCCGTCCCGGAGCGTCTCTTCGGCGGCGCACCGCTCGACCAGCCGTTGAAGGTGTTCACGAGCGGCAGCGCCGGGCCGCGGGCGTGGATCGACGCGATCCTCGAGGGGCGCGCCGTTGCCCCGGACTTCGAGGATGGCTGGCGGGCGCAGCGCGTGATCGATGCGGCGCTGGAGTCCGCGCGCAAACGGTGCTGGGTGGCGCTGTGATCAACAGCGGGGCTCACGCGGAGACGCGGAGGCGCAGAGAGACAAGCGAAGGGCGTTCTGTGTGGCTTTCAGTTCCTTCTGCGTTCTCTGTCTGAGCCTTTTCCGCAGTTCCCCTCGACGAGTGACTGCGCCGCCCGGCATCGGCGCAGGCCCCGCAACAGCCTTCTTGCGTGCCAGGGGGAAACGTATACATTGGAACAAACGTATACATTGGGAGCGATGTCGTCGGGAGCCCCGGGTTCTGGAGAGCGCACATGAGACGGGCAATCGCGTGGGTGGCTGTATCGGTGTCGGCTGCCGCCCTCCTGGCCTGCGGCAAGGACCCGGTCGCGAAGGGCGGTGGTGATCCGAAGCTCGCGCTTTCCCTGGACAGCGTGACCGTCGATCTGGGCACTTCCGCGTCGGTGTCCGCCACGGTGGCCAACACCAGCGGGGCGGCACAGTTCGTCTCGCGCGACCCGGGCGTGGCGACCGTGAACGCCAGCGGCGCCATCAGCGGCGTCGCGGTGGGCTCGACGTACGTGGTCGCCACGCTCGCGGGCAACGCGGAGGTGCGTGACTCCGTGCGCGTTCGGGTGCGGGAGCCGGTCGACGGCGAGTGGGGGATCAAGGCGAATCTGCTCGAGAACCAGTCGGAGTTCGCCCTCGCCGAAGCGAACGGCAAGCTCTACGTCATGGGCGGCTACCCCCCCTCACGGCAGACGTCCCGCACGGTTCAGGTCTACGACATCGCGCTGGACCGTTGGCAGCTCGGGCCGCAGCTCCCCGTCCCCAACAACCACGGGATGGCGGCCGGGGTGAACGGGAAGATCTACCTGCTCGGCGGCCAGTTCACGGACGACCAGGAGGGCGCCACCGCCGTCAACACCGTGTACGAGCTGGATCCCTCGGTGGGTGCATGGGTGCAGAAGGCATCGATGCCCACCGCGCGCAGCGGGGGAGTGGCCGTCGTGCTCGCCGGCAAGATCTACGTCGCCGGGGGACGGGTGCCGCGCGGAAACGACTTCGCCGTCTACGACCCGGCGGCGGACCGGTGGGAGGTGCTGCCGAATCTGCCTTCGCAGCGCAACCACATCGCCGGCGCGGCGATCAACGGGCGCATCCACATCGTCGGCGGGCGCCTGGGCAACGGCTTGTCGCCGCTGAAGTCCGATGCGCACGAAGTCTACGACCCGCAGACGCGCACCTGGACGACAGCCGCCCCCATGCTGAGCGGCCGCAGCGGGATCAACAGCGTCATGGCGCGCGGCTGCTTCCACGTCTGGGGCGGCGAGGCGCCGAGCGGCATGACCCCGCAGCACGAGTACTACGATCCTCGCACCAACCAGTGGACGAGCCTCCGTCCCATGCCTCTGCCCGTGCACGGGGTGGTCGGGTCGGCGTTCGTGAACGGCGTGATCTGGGTAACCGGCGGCGGCACCCAGGTGGGCGGCGCATCCGGCAGCCTGCACAACCAGACCTACCGGCCGATCGTGAGCTGCGAATGACGCCGCGCGGCGCGTAGGGGAGACCGGCTCATGCCGCGCATGGCTGCACGGGCGGCGGCGATCGCCGTTGCGTGCAGTGCCCTGGCGGCCATCTCCGCACCGGCGCAGCACGACCATCACGGCGTTCCAGCCGCCGGCGCGCAGGTGGTGCTGACGGGAACGGCGTCCTGCGCGGAAGGCGCGCCGTCGAGCGGCGCCATCGTGCAGCTCTTCCACGACGACGGCTCCGGCCGTCACCTCATGGCGGCGTCGGCGGCCGATGCCGGCGGCCGCTTTTCCCTCCGCGCCGCCGCAGGCACCTACACGCTCGAAATCGGCTACCCGGGGCACGAGCCGCACCGCCGGCAGGTGAGCGTCGCCGGCGCCGCCGTGCGTGTGGGTAACGTGCGCCTCCGGTGCGGGCCGCTGGGGCTGGATACGCTGACGGTGAGGGCGGAGCGCGGCGCGGTGCAGCTCCGCAGCGGCGCCACCGTCGTGGATGCGCGCGCCTCCGCCGCGGCGAGGGGCAGCATCGCGGACCTCCTGCGCACCGTCCCCGGGGTCGAGCTGGACGCGGACGGGCGCATCGGCATGCGCGGCGGTACGGGCGTGCTCGTGCTGATGAATGGGCGGCGCTTCCCGCTGGCCGGCGATGCGCTCGCCGCGTTTCTGCGCCAGATGCCGGCGGCGGCGCTGGATCGCATCGAGGCCGGCACCACCGCGTCCGCGCGGCAGGATGCGGACGGCGCCGCCGGTGTGGTGAACCTCGTCTTTCGCGATGATGCCGCGCGGCGCACCGGGATGCGCTCGCTGGCGGGCTCCATGGCGTCGGACGATCACTACGCGGGCTCCGCTGCCGCCGCCGGCTCCTTGCGCGGCATGCTGAGCTGGGATGCGATGTACTCCCTCTCCGGCATGCGGCCGCGCACGGACTCCAGGACGGCGCGCTGGAGCCTCGTGCCCGGCGACCTCCCCCTCCAGACGGACGAGGACAGCCGCGGGCGGGCGAAGCACCGCCTGCACTCGGTGATGGCGGGCGCGGCCCTGACGCCCGCACCCGGCACGTCGCTGGGGTTGCGCGGCGCGTACTCCTGGATGGAAGGCGCGTCACGAAACAGCACCGCGTTCGTTTACACCAATGAGGCCGGCGACACGGGGACGAGCGCGACCGGCAGCCTGGTGGAGCACGTGATCCCGTCCGCAGAGCTGAGCGCCGCCGCGAGCGTGGACCGCGGGCGCTTCCGCTTCGCTTCGGAGGCGCGCACCAGCCTGGTGGATGAGGACTTTCGCGGCGACTACGACGACGTGGGCGCGGGCTTCCGCTACAAGAGCACCGCCATGGCCTCACGGCAGCGCGAGCACGTACTGCGCAACGACCTCGCCGTCCGCTTCCCCGGGATGGACCTGGAGGTGGGGCAAGAGTCGCGGTTCCGCACCATCGACGCCGAGCACGATGCGACCCACTTCGGCGCGACCGTGTCGCAGGACTACCGCCATGAGACGGAGGTGCACGCCGGCTACCTGGCGGCTCGTCGCGTCTCCGGCAGCGTGCGCGCGGAGGCGGGGCTGCGCGTGGAGGCGGACCGGACCCGCATCGAGCTGGAGGCCGCCAGCGAACGGACGGACGTGCGCCTCTTCCCCAGCATCCGCGGCGAATGGACGGACGCTCATCGTGGCCTCGTGTACCGACTCGCGTACGGGCGCCGCATCAACCGGCCCGGTCCCGAGATGCTGAACCCGTTTCCCATGGCCGAGAACGACGCGCACGAAGTCATCGGCAACCCGTCGCTGCGGCCGGAGCTTTCGGACCAGGTGGAATTCGCCGTCGAGCGGCCCGGATCGCTGCTGACGCTGCAGCTCACGCCGTTCCTCCGCTGGACACGCGACCCGATTCGCCCGCTGATGGCGGCGACGGAGAGGGGCGGCTCCACGACCACGCTGGCGAACCTGGACCGGACTCGCGCCGGAGGCGCGGACGGCAGCGTGCGCGCGCGGCTGGCGCCCGGAACCGTCGTGACGCTGGCGGGCAGCGTCATCCACTCGGAGACGACGGGCGACGCGTTCGGCAGCAGCGGCGTGTACGCGACGGCGCGGCTCACCGTCGATCTGCGGGTCGCCGAGAACACGGCGGTGCAGCTCTACGCGTACCGCCGGAGCGCGCAGGCCATCGAACAGGGCGAGATCCTGCCTGCGTTCACCAGCGAGCTGTCGCTGACGCGGCGGCTCGCCGGCGATCGGGGGCGCGTGACGCTGCGCCTCAACGATCCGTGGCGCGGCGACCGCACCGAGTTCCGGGTCGCGGACGCGGGCTTCACGCAGGAGAGCCGCCGGCGCACTGCGCGGCCGCTGCTGTCGCTGTTCGCGTCGTACGCGGTGGGCGGCGCGCCGCACGACGATGCACCGGCCCGGCCCGAGGGTCCCGCCCGGATCTTTTGACATCAGGCCACAGAGAACTCTTCCGCTTTTCTCTTTGTGACTCTGTGGCTCTGTGTGAGGCCATCTGTTCAGCCACAACCCGGAGGTCGCTCATGCGCCCCGCCCCTCTGCTCCCCGCGTTGATCGTCGCGCTGACCGCTGGCTGCGATGGAGGCGCATCCGTAGGACCGACCGGGCCGGTGAACGTGACCTCCGTCGACACGCTCCGTCCCGGGCAGATCGCCCACGTGCGCGGCACCGGCCTCGCCAGCCTGCGCTCGCTCCAGCTGGACGGCGTGGAAGCAAAGGAGATCGTCGCGCTGTCCGACAGTTTCGCCGAGTTCCGCGTGCCGTCCATCCGCGCGTGCGAGACCGACATGCGCGCGGTGAAGGTGTCCGCGAACGGATCGGCGCCGGTCGGAGCCATCGTACGCGTCCCGCCGAGCTTCTCGCTGCGCCCGGCCGAGTCGCGCGTCCTGACAGAGGACGACCTGCGCTGCCTGCGCCTGCCGGCGGCCGACGAGGACTACGTGCTGAGCGCCGCCAACCTCGCCATCCCGACGGCGGAGGTGGAGTCCCCGCGCACGCTGGTCTCCGTCCGCCTCCTCGGCACCGGCGACGCCGCCCCGGCACTCGCATCGTCCGCCGCACCCGGATCGCTCGCGACGTTATCCGCACCCGGTGACGGCACGCCGCTGGAGCCCGCGATGCCCGCACTGGCCGCGCCGATGGGCAGCTACTCGCAGGCGCCAGCGCCCTTCGACCCGCGCTATCCCACGGCGGTCGCGGGGGACACGCTGCGCTTCGTCGACTGGTTCTCAGGCAAGCCGGGGATCTGCCACCTGCCGGCGGAAACGGTGCCCAGCTTCCAGGCAAAGGTCGTCGCCGTCTCGGGCCGTGTCGCCGTCGTCGTGGATCTGCGGCACCCGTTGGCGGCGGGGTTCATCGACCCGGCGAAGAACGGCTGGCTGCGCGACGCGGCGGCGATGGCGGACCGATGGCTGCTGCCGACCATGCGCTCCGTCTTCGACGCCGACTTCCAGCCTCCCGCCGGGGGCGGCGGCCGCTTCTACGTGCTGCTCGGCACGCTCCAGCTCGGCACCGGCTTCGCCTACGACGGGCCACTGCCTACCGTGAACGTCGCGAGCCAGGCGAGCTGCCCGCGTGCATCGGAGATGGTCGTGAGCCTGCACAGCGCCGACCGGCTGGCGCTGCCGCAGAACCAGAACGCGAGCTACGCGGCGGGGGTGTTCCTTCACGAGTACGCCCACAACGCCGACCTGATCACCAGCCACCGCGACCGCACGCAGAGCATCCTGAACGAGGGCCTGGCCACCCTCGCCATGGAGACGGCCAGCCGCATCGGCTCGGGGCAGCCGCTCCACGCGCTGCACTCGCGCGCCGGCGGCGACGCACCGTTGCCGTTCGAGGGCGCGGTCGGCCTGTGGGGCACGGAGCCGGCGCTCGGGCCCTGGCAGAGCAACGGCCGCTATGGCGCTAACGCGCGCATGCTCCTCTTCCTGCGCGAGCTTTCGGGCGAGGCGTCGGTCGATCACGGGCGCCGGCCGACGCTGTACCAGCGCCTCATCTACGCGCCGGTCGACTGGCTCAACCGTCCGGCGGTCATCGCCCACATCACCTCGACCCTCGGCATCAGCTACGCCGACCTGACCGACCGGCAGACGCTGGCGAGCGTCACCGCGGGGCTCATCGACCCGAGCGTCGTGCACGACCTTCCGCGCTACACCTCGTGGGACCACTCCGAGCGCGCCCGCGTGTCGGGCCCGATTTCCGTGGGGTTCCCCGGCCGCGCCGGCCGCCGCGCCACCGGCGAGCACACCCTGGCGGCCGCGGACGGCGGCCACGCGGCGCTGTACCTGATGGCGGACGGGCCGCGCGGGGTCTCGCTGGAGCTCGTGTCGATGGCGCAGTCGGCGCGCATCGTACGGGTCACCCGGCTGCGCTGAGCGGCCGCTGCACTCCACACCAACCACGGGCAACCCATGCGTGAGCGCGCATCCCTCTGCCTGCATCGTCCCGCGGGACGCGCGCGCAGCGGCACCGGCGGATCGATCACGATCACGACGCTCAGGATCGCCTGTCTCGCGTTTCTGCTTTCCTGCAGCGGAGAGCCGGCCGCGCCGCACGTCGATCCCCCGGTCACGCCTCCCGCGCAACAGGAGATCCCCATCAGCGGCGCCGAAGTGCCGGGAATGGGGTCGTACGACCAGGTCATCCCCGCCCTCATGCGCAAGCACGGCATTCCGGGCGGCGCGGTCGCCGTGGTGCGCGACGGCAGGCTGATCTACGCGCGCGGCTTCGGCTACGCGGACGCCGAGAACAAGACGGTGGTGCAGCCCGACGCGCTGTTCCGCATCGCCAGCATGTCCAAGCCGATCACCGCCGCCGCCATCATGAAGCTCGTGGAGGAAGGCAAGCTCAGGCTGGACGACCGCGTGGCGCCGCTCATCGCGCACCTGGTGCCCGCGCCGGGAGCGACCGTCGATCCGCGCTGGGAGCAGATCACCATCCGGCACCTGCTCAACCACAGCGGGGGGTGGGATCGTGGCAAGCCGAACGGCGGATTCGACCCGATCGACCGGCCGCTGATCGCCGCGGCCGCGGTCAATGCGCCCGCGCCTGCATCGTCGGAGACGCTCGTCCGCTACATGAAGGGAATGCCGCTGGACTTCAACCCGGGCGAGAAGTTCGCCTACTCGAACTTCGGCTACATCATCCTGGGCCGCGTGATCGAGCGGCTGAGCGGCATGCGCTACGAGGAGTACGTGCGCACACGCGTGCTGCAGCCCGTGGGCGCCACCCGCACGCAGCAGGGCAGGTCGCTCATGCGCTACGCGCTCCCGGGCGAGGTGAAGTACTACTGGCCGGGGATGGGCGTGAACGCGCCGGCGGTGCCATCGGTATTCCCGGGCGAGGGCACGGTGCCCTTCAACTACGGGGGCTTCCACCTGGAAGCGGGGGACGCGAGCGGCGCCTGGGTGTCGTCCACCGTCGATCTCCTGCGCTTCCTGACCGCCGTCGATGGCCGCACCAGTCGTCCGGACATCCTCAGCCCCGCGCTCGTGGCGGAGATGACCGGCAGCGGCGCAATGGTGTGTCCGGATGGCGCGTGCTATTACGGCGCCGGCTGGTTCGTTCGCCCCATGCAGGGCGACGCGAACTGGTGGCACGGGGGAACGCTGCCCGGCAACACGAGCATGATGGTGCGCACGTATCACAACTTCGCGTTCGTCGGGCTGTTCAACACCCGCTCGCTGACCGCCAACCTGGAGGCCGAGCTCTATGCCGCGCTATGGGATTCGCTTGCCGGCGCCACGTCGTTCCCAACGAACGACCTGTTTTCAACCTTTCCATGACTTGAGCCGCGGAGGCATACGATGAAATCGGCAAAGTCTATTGCCGCCATGACGCTGGCGTCTGCCGCGTTCCTGGCGTGCGACGGGAACCCGGTCGAACAGGACGGCGATCCGCGGCTCACGCTTTCCGCGGACAGCGTCGTGGTGGGCGTATACGAATCGTCTCCGCTGACCGCCACGGTGCGCAACGCCAGCGGGTCGGTACTGTACGTATCGCGCAATCCGGGTGTGGCTACCGTGAATGCCGGCGGCGCCATCAGCGCCGTGGCGGCGGGCTCCACCTACGTCGTAGCCTCGCTCCTGGACCGCCCGGAGGTGCGCGACTCCGTCAGGGTGCGCGTGCACGCCGATTCCTGCACGGGTGCGCGTCCAAACTTCGGCGTGGCGACCGCGGCAGACCGAAGCCTGTTCAGCTACGACGCCAGTGCACCGCTGAATCTGCAGAAGACGGTCGAATCCACGATCAATGGCGTGGAGACCAGCCGCGTTTCCTTCAGCAGTCCGGGCGGCGGTGTGGTGACGGGGATGCTGTGGGACCCGGTCACGCACACGGGTCCGCGCCCGGGCATGGTGCTGATGCACGGCCTGCCCGGCGATGGGAGAGCCATGACGGGCATCGCCCAGAACTACGCGAAGTACGGCGCGGTAGTCATCGCCATAGATGCGCCGTGGAATCACCGCA
>DASVVI010000650.1:0-13120 GCA_036386635.1 Longimicrobium sp. | reverse complement strand
CCCGCGCCAGCGCCAGGGCCAGCAGGCGGCGCAGGCTGCTCTCGGCGTGCATCACCCCGCCCTGCTGCTCCAGCACGCGCACCAGCACCTCCGCCAGCCCCGCGGCGCCGGCGCCCATCTCCACTTCGGCCGCGGCCTGCGGCGCGCCGTACATCTCGGCGCGGATCTGGGCGAGCGGGTCGGCCGGCGGGGGCGCCGGCCTGGCCGTGTACGCGAGCTTCGCGAGCTCGTCGAAGCGCACCGGTCCCGCCGGCTCCTCGTCGAACGCCTCCGCCTCCGGCTCGGTCAACGGCTCGGCGAGGACGGGCTCGTTCTGCGCCTGGGCTTCCACGAAGCGCGTGATGTCCTCGTCCGCGCCGTCGAAGATGGAGGCGACGGGGGCTTCGGCCTCGTCCGCCTCTTCCTCGTCCGACACATCTTCGATCACCACGATGTCGCCGGGCGCCACGTCATCCTCTTCTTCATCGTCCGGGAGGGACGTGTCGGGGGCGGCGTGGTAGGCGATGGGTGCGTCCTCGGCGGCGGGCGCTTCCTCCACCTCCGGATTGTCCGTGGATGCGGCCCAGCGCTCCGCCACGTAAGCGGAGGGCGCGAGCGCCGCGGCGTCGATTCCGTCGAGAACGCCTTCGAACGGCTCGGCTTCCTCGTCCTCCGCGGCGGCCGGCTCCGGCTCGGCGGCGAGCGGCGCGGGGTCGGCGTCCAACTCCGACGGGTCGGCGACCTGGACGGGCTCGGCGGGGGGGATGGGCTCCGGCGGCGCGTACTCCGCAAACGTTTCCGGAAGCTCTTCTCGCGGTGGCACATACGCCGCCTCCACGGGTACTGGGTCCGGCGCGGCGGGGGGCGCCTCGAAGACGGTCTCCTCCCGGGCGCGCGGCGGTGCGGGCGGCTCGGGCTGCGGCTCGTCCACGCGTCCCCCGGTGACGGTGCGCACGAGCCAGGAGAAACGGCTCTTCAGCGGGGCGGGTGCGGGCTCCGGCTCCGGTTCTCGCACGGGCTCCGGCGGCGGAGTGGGCGCGATGGGATCGGGCTCGCGCATGCGCCACGCGGGCGTGGGCTCCGGCTCGCGGACCGGCTCGGGAGTGGGCGCGGGCGGCTCGGCCGTGCGCCACGCGGGCACGGGGTCAGGCTCGCGCGGGGCCGCCGGCTCGGGGGCGCGGGGCGCGGGCGGATCGACGCGGCGCAGGCGCCAGGCCGGGACCGGCTCGGGCGGGAGGGGCGCGGGCTCCGCGGCGGAAGCCGGCTCGGCGTCCTCCTCGTCGAAGTCGGGGGACACGATCTCGGACTCGCCGTCCTCCGGGTCGCCGTTCTCCAGGCGCACCACGCGGCGGTAGAGCTGCATCGCCTCCACGCGGCGACCCGCGGCCTCCGCGATGTCGCCCAGGGCACGCAGCGCGACGATGTTCTCGGGGTCCAGCCGCACCACGTCGCGCCACACGGCGGCCGCGCGCTCGTCCTCGCCCTGGTCGGCCAGGACGCGGGCCAGCACCACCAGGCCGCTGGGGTAGTCGCCGTGCCGCCGCAGCCCCTCGGTGAGCACCTGCTGCGCCTGCTTGAGCTCGCCCGCCTTGCGGTGCGCCTCGGCAAGGTGCACGAAGACGCGGCTTCCGGGGTTGCGCGCGTATTCTTCTTTGAGCTTGCGGAGCTGGCTTCGGGAGGTGTCGGCCATGTTGGCTTCGAAGAGTGGGATGCAGAGGCGCCGGACGCGCGGAGGCGCCGGTCCCCACACAATCGGGCCGGAGCGCGGGTCCTGCAAGGTCTGCGGCGGCGGCCCCACCGGCCGGAGCGCACATCGTGGGCCAATCGGGCCACGGGTCGCAGCGATTTTGTTACACCCAAGCTGCTACTTCCCTGGTCCGCAGATTGCAGGAAACGGGGTTCAGCAAGGCAACCGAATGGCGTCCGCTCCAGATGCCGCCTGGCATCTGCCGGTGTCGATACCAATCCAAATACAAAGTCCAAATGACCGCAGCGATCGCCCGCGCAGCCCGGCTGGCCGCAGTCGTGCTCGCCCTCGTTTGCGCGCTTCCTGGCGGGGTGCGGGCGCAGCAGGCCTCGGCCGACCCGCTGCGCCCGGGCGACCTGATCCGGCTGAAGATCTGGCGCGAGCCGGACCTTTCCGGCGAGTTCCGCGTGGACGACGAGGGTGTGGCGGTGCTGCCCCGCCTGGGACCCACGCAGGTCGGCGGGCAGGCGCCTGCGGCGCTCACCGCCCGGCTGGTGGCGGCGTACGCGGACTTCCTCCAGCATCGTTCCATCGAAGTGGTGCTCCTTCGCCGCATCCAGGTGCTTGGCGCGGTGCGGAACCCTGGGATCTACTCGGTGGAGCCCACCATGACCGTTTCGGACGCCCTGGCGCTGGCCGGCGGGACTACCTCGGAAGGGAACCCCAAGCGGATCGACCTGATCCGCGGCGGGCGCCGGCTTCCGGTGGCGCTCTCGGCCGACACGCGCCTGGCCGCAACCTCCATCCGCTCCGGCGACCAGCTGTTCGTGCCGGAGCGGGGCTGGCTCACCCGCAACACCGGGATCGTGACCGCCGCCATCACCGGCACGGTGAGCCTGCTGATCGCGCTACTCCGCTGAGGTACTCATGAACGAACGACTCGCCCTTCCGGGCTCCACGACGCCCATCGCCCCCGCGGCGGCCCCGGGCGTCGTGCCCCGCACCGTGTGGGGCGCGCTGCGCCGGCACCGCTGGCTGATCCTCGCCTGCCTGCTCGCCGGGCTGGGCACCGGGTACGTGCTGGTGCGGCGCATCGAGCCGTCGTACCGGGCGCAGACGTTGCTGCAGGTGAGCGCGCCGCGCCCCGGCCTGCAGGCCACGGCGCCCGGCGCCGCTGCGGTGGAAGGCGACAACATCGCCACCGAGATCCTGGAGATGCAGAGCCGCCCGCTGGCCGAGGCGGTGGTGGACTCGCTGCGGCTGCAGGTGACGGTGGCCAAGCCCGGCGGCGCGCGGCGCTCGTCGCTCCTGGCCGCCATGGAGGTGGGTCGCGACGTGCAGCCCGCCCGCTACCGCTTCGAGCGGCGGAACGACCTGAGCTTCGACGTCACCGACGCGGAGAGCGGCGCGAGCGTCGGCACCTTTGCGCCGGGCGCCGAGGTGAGGATCCCCGAGGGGAGGCTGGTGCTGGCGCGGACCGCGTCGCGCACCCCGGAGTTCGAGATCGCCATCGACTCGCGCCAGGGCGCCGCCGCGTCGCTGGAATCCTCGATCGACGTGGGGCAGCCGGACCGCACGGCCAGCGTGGTGAACATCCGCTACGAGGGGAGCGACCCCGAGCTGGTGCGCGACGTTCCCAACGTGCTGGCCGCCACCTTCATCGCCTCGCGGCGCGAGCTGCACAGCACCGACGCGCGCACCACCGCCAACTTCCTCCGGGGCCAGCTGGGCACCATCAAGGGGCAGCTCACCGAGGCGGAGAACAAGCTGCAGGCCTTCCGCGAGGCGAACCAGGTGGTGGACCTGCCGGTGGAGGCGAGCACGCAGGTGGCGCGTCAGGCGCAGATGCAGGCCGACCGCGGGATGCTGCAGTCGGAGAGCGCCTCGTTGGGCGCCCTCATCAACCAGGCGCGCAACACCACGCGCCGCCCCGGCGAGCCCTCGCCCTTCCGGCAGCTCGTGGGCTTTCCGTCGCTGCTGCGCAACGAGGCCGCGTCGGAGATGCTGCGCCAACTGACCGCGGTGGAGAGCCAGCGCGCGGAGCTGCTCACGCGGCGCAAGGAGCACGACCCGGACGTGGTGGCGCTCACGCAGCGCGCCCAATCGCTGGAGTCGCAGCTCGCGTCGCTGGTCACCACGTACCAGCGCGGGCTCTCCAGCCAGGTGTCGTCTATCGACAACACGCTCGGCAGCTTTTCGCGCCGCATGGACCAGATCCCGGGCAAGCAGCTGGAGTTCGCGCGGCTTTCGCGGCAGACGCGGGTGCTGGAGGAGACGTACGGGCTGCTGCAGACGCGCCTCAAGGAGGCGGAGATCACGCAGGCGGTGCAGGACCCGCGCGTGCGGGTGGTGGAGGCGGCCGAGCTTCCCATGAAGCCGGTCGGCTCGCAGAAGGGGCTCCTGCTGGGGCTCACCGGCATCGCCGGGCTGCTGCTGGGCGTGGGCGCGGGGATGGTGCGCGAGTACCGCGACGGCACCGTGCACAGCCGCGACGACGTGCAGGCCGCCACCGGCTACCCCGTGCTCGGCTGGGTGCCGCGCATCGCGGAGCTCAAGGACGCGGAGAAGCGCCCCGGTGCCTTGAGCTCGGCCAGGCGGATGCTGACCCCCGGGGGTGGCGGCACCGCGCTGGTCGCCGCGGGCTCTCTCCCGCTGCTGCCGGGCACCGCCGCCGGGCCCTCGCCCGCGGCCGACGCATACGAGTGGCTGCACCGCAACCTGCAGTTCGCCGAGCCGGACGCGGAGGTCAAGACGCTGGTGGTGAGCAGCCCCCTGCCCGGCGACGGCAAGAGCACGAGCGCGGCGGGGCTGGCGGTGACGCTGGCGCGGCGCGGGCTCAAGGTGCTGCTGATCGACGCGGACCTGCGACGCGGCACGCTCAGCACCCGCATCGGTCCCCGGAAGCGCGGGCTGAGTGACCTTTTGGCCGGCAACGCGTCTTTCCAGCAGGTGCTGCGAACCGTGGACGTTGGGAATGGCAACGCTTTGCATTACATTCCAACGGGAGTCCTGCCCGCGGACTGCACCCGGCTGCTGGGGTCGGCGCGCGCGCAGGCGCTCATGGAGTGGCTGCGGCAGAAGTACTACCTGGTGATCCTGGACACGCCCCCCATCAACGTCTTCGCGGACACGGCCGTGCTGGGCGGCTACGCGGACGCGGTGATGCTGGTGGCGCGGGCCGGGGTTACCCCCTTCGACGCCCTGGTGGAGTGCGCGGAGCAGTGCCGCCGGGCCCGCCTGCCGGTGCTGGGGACGCTGCTCAACGACATCGACCCCGACCGCGACCGTGAGTACGACGCCGCCTACAAGTGGCAGTCGTACGCCCAGAGCTACTACACGGCATCGCAGGTGTAACGGTCCCCGCGGCGCACGTAACATGAACGCGCCAAAGCGGATCGGCATATAATTTTACAGGGGAAACACCCGCTGCAGATGGTACGGAATTCGCTTAGACCCATAGCAAGGACGGACGCCGGAGAGGAGCCCGGTGGTAACAGCCTGAGCGTCGTCCGGCGCTTCGGTCCGCACCCGAGAAGAGCACACCCGCCGCGAGGCGGGGCCGCAGAGCCAGGGGTCTCGCAGGTGCAGCTGCCTGCCGAGATGGCCCAGCCGCCGAAGGTGAGCGTGATGAGCACTCCAGTACTGAAAAGCCCCTTTCTTCGAGCGTTCCCCGGCGTCGGGCTCTTTCCGACGCCCCGGGCCGCCGAGCCCACCGCTCCCGCGGCCGGTATCGCCGCGGCGAACCCGCCCGAGCGCAACGCGTTCACCCCGGAGCTGGGGGGAACGCTGGACACGTTCGCGGCGCTCGCGGTTCTGTTCGCGGTGTGGGCCTTCGCCAACCTCCAGCAGCTGCCGGCGGGGGTCGACGCCTTCCTCGCGCAGCAGGTGAGCGTCAAGAGCGCGGTCATGGTGGGCGGCTTCGCCCTCCTCTGGCCGCGCATCCTGTCGCTCGCCGGCCTGTACGAGCCGGGGCCGTTCCGCCGCCGCGAAGACATCCTGCGCGTGCTGGCCGCGTGCACAGTCGGCGCGGCGCTGGCCTTCGCCTTCCCGCTGATGGCGCTGAGCCCGGCGCTGCGCGTGCAGACGGCGCTCTTCTTCTGGGCGGGCTCGATGGGCGCCACGCTGGCGATCCGCGCGCCGTTCTGGACGCTGGTGGGCACCGCCCGCACCCGCACGGTGCGCCGCGTGATCGTGCTGGGGAGCGGCCCGCGCGCCCTGCGGGTTGCGCAGGAGATCCGCGCCAGCGGCGACGGGGTGGAGCTGCTGGGCTTCGTGGACTCCAACGACCACCACCTCTCCGAGAGCCTCGACGCGCCCAAGCTGGGCTCGCTGGAGGAGCTGGAAGAGATCCTGATGCACCAGGTGGTGGACGAGGTGCTGATCGCCCTCCCCATCAAGTCGTGCTACGAGCAGATCCAGCACGCCATCGGCGTGTGCGAGCGCACCGGCACCGAGTCCAAGTACCTGGCCGACGTCTTCCAGGTGGCGGTGGCACGCCCCCGCCTGGAGCACGGCGACCGGCTCTCGGTGGTGGCGATGAAGGTGTTCCACGACGACTACCGCCAGCAGATGAAGCGCGCGGCCGACTTCGTGTGCGCCGCCATCGGGCTGGTGCTGCTGGCGCCGGTGATGCTGGCCATCGCCATCGCCATCAAGATGGACAGCCCGGGTCCGATCTTCTTTGCGCAGGAGCGCTACGGCCGCAACAAGCGCCGCTTCAAGATGTGGAAGTTCCGCACGATGGTGCCCAACGCGGAGGTCCTGCAGAAGCTGCTGGAGTCGCAGAACGAGGCGATCGGGCCGGCGTTCAAGATCCGCAACGACCCGCGGGTGACGGCGGTGGGGCGCTTCCTCCGCAAGACGTCGCTGGACGAGCTGCCGCAGCTCTTCAACGTGATCATGGGGCACATGTCGCTGGTGGGCCCGCGCCCCATGGCCGTGCGCGACGTGCAGCTCTTCGACCAGGCGTGGTTCATGCGCCGGTTCAGCGCCCCTCCGGGAATGACGGGGCTGTGGCAGGTGAGCGGGCGCAGCAACCTGGGCTTCGACGACTGGGTTACGCTGGACCTCAAGTACATCGACGAGTGGTCGCTGGCGCTGGACATGAAGATTCTGGCCAAGACGATTCCCACCGTGCTGCGCGGGGTGGGGGCGAGCTAGCCCCCACCGCACTCCAATGACAGAAGTGTTTCCGGCATGAGCGGCCCGGCACCCGAGCCCGGCCGCGGCTCGCTTCGTGAGCGCGGCACGGCGCTGCGCGACCGGCTGAAGGGGAGCTCGCTGGCGCGCGGCACCTGGTCCATGCTCCTGGGCTACGGGTGCCGCTCGCTCGTCCAGACGGCGTATTTCGTCCTCATCGCGCGGGCGCTGGCGCCGGACGGGTACGGCGCGTTCGTGGGCGTGGTGGCGCTGGCCGGCGTGCTGGTGCCCTTTGCCAGCTGGGGCACGGGGCAGCTCCTGATCCAGGATGTGGCCCGCGATCCCGGCCAGTTCGCAAAGCGGTGGGGGAACGCGCTCGTCGTCACCACCGTGTCGGGGCTGCTCCTCTGCGCGGCGGTGCTGGGCGCCTCGCGCTGGATGCTCCCGGCCTCCATCTCCATCTGGCTGGTGGTGACGGTCGCGGTTTCCGAGCTCGTGTTCGCGCGGCTCACCGACATCGCGAGCCAGGCCTTCTGGGCGTTCGGGCGTCTCAAGCGCACGGCCGCCATTTCCGTGTGGATGGTGGTGGCGCGCCTCGCCGCCGCGCTGGTGATGCTGGCGGTGGTCCCCTCCCCTACCCCTGTGGCCTGGGGCGTGGGCTTCCTGGCCAGCTCCGCGTTCGCGGCGGTGCTCGCGCTGGTGCTGGTGTACCGCGAGCTGGGCGCGCCCGACTTCGCCGGGGCCGGGATGCCGCGCATTCGGGAAGGCTTCTACTTCTCGGTGGGCCAGTCGGCGGGCGGCATCTACAGCGAGATCGACAAGACGATGCTGGCCCGGCTCGCCACGCTGCAGGCGGCGGGCGCGTACGGCGCGGCATACCGCATCCTGGACGTGGCGGTGGCGCCTCTGCTCTCGCTGCTGATCGCCTCGTACACGCAGTTCTTTCGCAGCGGCACGGCGGGGGTGAGCGGCACGGTGCGCTTCGCGAAGCGGCTGCTGCCCATCGCCACCGGCTACGGCGCGGTGGTGGGGGTGGGGCTCTGGCTGTGCGCGCCGCTGATCCCGTACCTGCTGGGCGAGGGGTACGCGGACACCGTGGGCGCGCTCCGCTGGCTGGCGCTGCTCCCCGTGCTGCGCGCGGTGCAGTTCCTGGGCGCGGACACGCTCACCGGCGCGGGAAAGCAGGCGGCGCGGAGCGCGCTGTACGTGATCGTGGCGGTGGTGAACGTGGGGCTCAACTTCTGGCTGATCCCGCTCTACTCCTGGCGTGGCGCCGCGTGGGCGAGCCTGGTGTCGGACGGGCTGCTGGCGCTGCTGGTGTGGTGCGTCGTGCTTTGGCTGTACCGGGCGGAGCGGGGGGCGGCGGCTCAGGCAGGGCCGGTGTTCGTTGCGCCGGCCGAGGCACGCTGAGGAACTGCTGGTCTCACGCGGAGACGCGGAGGGCGCGGAGAACGGCAACTGCAGGGCTCACACAGAGACACAGAGGAAAGGACGGAAGAGGGTTTCCGTGGATTTTTGTTCGATGAACTTCTGACTCGGGATTTTCGATGAGCAACGATGCGGGGGTGACGCTGCAGGTGAGCGTGGCGCCGTCCGACACGCGGTACGCGGGTGAGACGATCGCGCACCAGCTTCGCCAGCTCGGCGGGCAGGTGGACGAAGTGCTGTTCACCATCGACACCCACCGCGGCGGCCGGGGGCACGTGCGGAATCCCGAGGCGGAGAAGGCGCTGGAAAAGGTGCTGGAGCCGCTCTGCGGGCTGCACCCCAACGCGCGCTTCATCTACATCGACTACTCGCCCGAGATGATGGCGGAGGTGGCGTCCGTGTACTTCGACGGGCGCGAGCTGCCGCGCAAGGACTTCAAGGGGACGCCCATCTATCCCTACTTCTTCGCCCTGCACGCGTCCAGGAACGACCACGTCTTTCACCTGGACGCGGACATGATGCTGGGCGGCGGGAGCCCCACCTGGTCGCAGGAGGCGGTGCAGGTGCTCAGGGACCGGCCGGACGTGCTGGCGTGCAACCCGCTCGCGGGGCCGCCCACGAAGGACGGGCTGCTGCGTTCCCAGAAGTCCGACCCCGAGCACGACCTGGGGCGCGCCTTCCGCTTCGAAACGCTCAGCACGCGTATCTTCATCGCGGACCGGCGTACGCTGGCGAAGCACTTCAGCCGCGAGCGGATCAGGATGCGCCGGCCGTTCCGGTCGGTGGTCAAGGCGATCGTGAAGGGGCACACCACCCACGAGTGCATCGAAGAAACCGTCAGCCGCATGATGACGGAGCGGACGCTGCGCCGCGTCGACTTCCTGGGGCAGGAGCCGGGTATGTGGTCGCTGCACCCGCCCGTGCGCAGCGAGCGCTACTACCGCATGCTCCCCGAGCTCCTGCGCTGCGTGGAGCAGGGCGAGGTGCCGGAGGTGCAGCGCGGCGAGTTCGATCTGCAGGAGGCGATGCTCGACTGGATGGAAGCCCGCGCCACCGTGGGGGTGTAGCGGTGGATCAGGTCGCGGCGGTTCCGGCGCGGGTGGCGGTCTGCGTGACCACCTTTCAGCGCCCGGTGGGACTCCGCCGGTGCCTGGAGGCGATCGCGGCGCTGACCTTCGCGCGCGTGCCGCCGCCGGAGGTCGTGGTGGTGGTGGTGGACAACGCGCCTGACAGCGCCGCCCCCGTCTGCGACGAGATGCGCCCCCGCCTTCCCTGGCCGCTGCGCTACGAGCGCGAGATGCAGCGCGGGATCTCCTTTGCGCGCAACCGCGCGATCACGGTGGCTCGCGAGGAGGCGGACTTCGTCGCGTTCATCGATGACGACGAGGCGCCGGAGGCCAACTGGCTTGACGAGCTCCTCCACGCGCAGGCCGCCAACGACGCGGACGTGGTGGCCGGGCCGGTCACGAGGCACTTCGAGAGCGAGCCGCCGGAGTGGGTGCGCAGAGGCGGCTTCTTCGTCGATCCGCGCCGCCCCACCGGCACGCCCGTGCGCGACCCGGGGACGGGAAACGTGCTGATCCGCCTGGGCGCGCTGGAAAGTTTCGATGCACCCTTCGACGCGCGCTTCGCCCTCACGGGGGGCGAGGACACACACCTCTTCCTGCGCCTGCACCGCGCGGGATGCACGATGGTGTGGGCGGACGAGGCGATGGCGCACGAGTGGATCCCCGCCAGCCGCGCCAACGCCCGCTGGGTGCTGATGCGCATCTACCGCGGCGCCAACACCTGGAGCCTCTGCGAGCGCGAACTGGACCCCGGCGTGCGCGCCACCACCCTGCGCGCGGCCAAGGGGCTGGCGCGCGTGGGGATGGGGATGGCGATGCTCCCCTTCTCGTGGATGATGGGGCGCCACTTGGTGGTGAGGTCCCTCTGGTACGTGTGCTTCGGCACGGGGAACCTCACCGGGCTGGCGGGGCTGCGGTACCAGGAGTACCGGGTGACCCATGGCAACTAGGCTGCATCCGTCGTTCGCCCCCGTGCGCCCGCGCCACCCGCGGCAGGCCGCGCTGTACGACGCGGCCGTCGCCGTGCTGGACCGCGCGGAGGCGGCGATCGTGGTGGCGGGGCTCTTTCTCTTCTCCACCGCGCTCGCGCCCATGATGGCGGGCGTGGAGTCCGACCCCACGGCCGAGAATGCCACGCTGCGGACGGTGTACACCTCCGTCTACATCGTGCTCTTCCCCTGGATTCTGGTGCACTGGAGGGAGGTGTTCGCCGCCGCCATGCGCAACGTGTGGACGATGGCGCTGGTGGGCCTCGGCGTCGCATCCACCGTGTGGTCCGTGGCGCCGGACGTCACGCAGCGGCGCGGCGCGGCGTGGGTGCTGACGACGCTGTTCGGCGTGTACCTGGCGGCGCGCTACGACACGCGCACCCTGCTGAAGCTGCTTGCCACCGCGCTGGGGCTCGCCGCGGTGATGTCCGTCGCCTTCGCCATCGCCCTTCCCGCGTACGGCGTGCACTCGGACATGCACGCGGGCGCCTGGCGCGGCGTGTATCCGCAAAAGAACACGCTGGGCCAGGTGATGGTGCTGGGCACGGTGGTCTTCATGGTGCTGCGCCCTTCGCTCGGGCGCCGGCGCTGGGTGGGGACGTGCGGCGCGGCGCTGTGCGCGGCGATGGTGCTCGCATCGACTTCGAAAACGGCGCTCGTGGTGCTGATGAGCATGGGGCTGCTGGCCGTCCTCTTCCGCTCGCTGCGCTGGCACTTCACGCTCGCCGTGCCCTTTCTGATCGCGTGCGTGATGGTGGGTGGGAGCATGGCGCTCTGGCTGGCCGCCAAGGCCGAGGGGCTGCTGACGGCGATGGGCAAGGACCCCACCCTCACCGGCCGCACGCCGATGTGGGAGGTGGTGTGGGACATGATCATGCGTCGCGCGGGGCTGGGCTACGGCTACAGCGCCTTCTGGGTACCGGGCCCCAACAGCCCCGCCCGCGAGGTGGCGCGGGTGCTGGAGTGGGAGACGCCGCACGCGCACAACGGCTTTCTCGATCTCGCGCTGCAGGTGGGTCTCATCGGCGTCGGCCTCTTCTTTTTGGGCTTCGCGGTGGCGGCGGTGCGCGGAGTGAAGCTGCTGCGCGCCAGGCACGAGGCACTCTCCCTGTGGCCGATCCTCTTTCTGAGCTACATCCTGCTCTACAACATGACCGAGAGCGGCCTGGGCGCGCGCCACAACCTCTTCTGGGTGGTGTACACCGCCACGGTGTGCTCCTGGACCCTGCGCCGCCCCGCCGCCGAAACGTCCGCGCCCGAGCCGGCTCCTCAGCCCGCGCCTGAGCCCGCCCCCGTGTACGCCCACGCCGGCGCGCCCCGATGAGCGTGCACGACGAGCGGCCCGCGTTCTCGGTGCTCATCGCCAGCTACAACCAGGCGGAGTACGTGCTGGCGACGCTGGACACCGTGGCCGCCCAGACCTCGGCCGACTACGAGATCGTGGTGGTGAACGACGGCTCCACGGACGACACCGAGGCGCGGGTGTCCGGCTGGATCGAGCGTTTCCGCGCGACGCACTCCAACCGCGCCGTGCTGGACACCATCCCGAACAGCGGCCAGTCCGCCGCGGTGGAGCACGGCTTCGGCCTCTGCACGGGGCGCTACATCGCGCTGCTGGACTCGGACGACCTGTGGCTGCCGCACAAGCTCGCCACCATCGCGCAGGTCGTGGCCGAGAGCCCGGACGCGGGAATGGTCATCCACCCGCTCTTCGTGATCGACTCGCAGGGCCGCCGCACGGGCGACGTGCGTCCCAAGCACGCGAAGCTCTCCGAGGGCGACCTCCGCGAGCAGATCCGCAAGACCTCGCGCGTGGCGGCGCCCGCTACGTCCGGCGTGATCATCCGCGCTGACGTCTTCCGCCAGCTCGTGCCGATGCCCATCAAGCACTTCCGCGCGGCGGCCGACTTTTACCTGACGCTGGGCGCGGCGCTGCTGGCCCCGGTGCGCGCGGTGGCCGAGCCGCTGGCGGAGTACCGCATGCACCCGGGCGGCGTGCACATCCGCACCATGCTGTCGCAGGAGGGGGTGGGGCGCTGGGTGGAGCTGCAGTCGGTGCTGGCGAAGCACTTCGGGCTGGAGGAGGTGGTGGGGCGCAACTCGTACTTCGTGCGGCACGTCTTCGCGCTGGCGAAGTTCCAGGGGAGCGCCGCGGAGCAGGTGCACTCGTACTCGCAGCTCACGCGCGCCACCTGGATCGACGGCACGTTCGGCGTGCGCCAGAAGCTGCTCTTCACCGCGTACTGGACCGCGTGCCTGGTGTCGCCGCGCCCGGTCTTCTCCCGCTTGTGGCGCACCTTTCAGATGAAGCAGACCGGATTCGACAAGATCGGCCTCGCGCCGGAGCGGGCATGACGGGAGCGGAGGCACCCTTCCCCACCATCGACATCGCGGGCGTGCGGGTGGACGCCTGCACCTTTGGGGAGGCGGTGGAGCGCATCGTGGAGCGCGCGCGCCGCGGCGGTCCTCCCGCGTACGTCGTGACGCCCAACGCGCACCACGTGGTGATGCTCCAGGAATCGGAGCGCTTCCGCCGCGTCTACGACGACGCCTGGCTCTCGCTGGCGGACGGGATGTCGATCGTGTGGGCCGCGCAGCTCCTGGGCACGCCCGTCCCGGAGAAGATCAGCGGGAGCGACCTCTTCCCCGCCCTGTGCGAAGCGGCGGCGAAGGCCGGCGTCCGCATCTTCCTCTTCGGCGGCCGCCCCGGCGCCACGGAGGCCGCCAGCGAGCGGCTGCGGGCCAGCTATCCGGGCCTGGAGATCGCGGGGACGTACTGCCCGCCCTTCGGCTTCGAGAACGATCCCGCCGAATCGACGAAGGCGGCCGAA
>DASVVI010000649.1:0-2155 GCA_036386635.1 Longimicrobium sp. | reverse complement strand
TGCGCGCCGCACCGTCGCCTGCATCGCCTTCCTGATACCGGTCGCACGCTGGCGCCGGTAAAAGCGCCCGCATATCTTGCGGCGCCCTCCGCAGGCTCTACCCATACCGAGTCCTCTTAATCAACTCGCCATCCCCACCGCCGGGCAAAAGCGCCGGCGGGCACTCCATCGCCACCTGGTCCATGCTGGCGCTCGCGGCGGGTCTCGCGCTGGGCGCTCTCGGGCACCGGTCGGCCAGCCCCGTGTTCGGGGTGATCGAAGGCGTCGCCGGCCCGCTGGGCACCGCCTGGGTGACGGTGCTGCAGGCCGCCGTGCTCCCGCTGGTCATCACTCACCTCCTCGCGGCCATCACGAGCGCGCGCGGCAATGGGGCCGTGGCCTCGTCGGGCGCCAGGGCCCTGCTCCTGTTCGTGGCCATGCTCCTGGGCGCGGGGGCCGTCACGCTGCTCGTGGTGCCCTGGCTCGTTCGCCTGTACTCCGTGGATCCGGCGGTCATGGCGTCGCTCGCCCAGTCCGTCGCTGTGCCGGAGGGCGCACGCACGGCCGCCAGGGGTGCCGCGATCTTCACCGATCCCGTCGCCGGCCTCCTTCCCCGCAACCTGTTCCGGGCCGCGGCCGAGGGGCAGGTCCTTCCGCTCCTGCTCTTCACGGCGCTGTTCGGCGTCGCGGTCACCCGCCTTCCGCCCGAGCAGCGAGATCCGCTGGCCCTGTCCTTTCAGGGCCTGGCGGCGGCCATGCTGGTGCTGGTGCGGTGGGTGCTGGTTCTGACCCCGCTCGGAGTGTTCTCGTTCATCTACGCGTTCGCGCTGGAGGCGGGCACGGGTGCCGTCGGGCCGCTCGGCGTGTTCGTGGTGATCCAGTGCGCGCTGCTCCTGCTCTGCACGGGGCTGCTGTACCCGCTGAGCGCGTGGCTCGGCCGCACCCGCGCGCTCACCTTTGCGCGGGCGGTCGCCCCGGCGCAGGTGGTGGCGGTGAGCACGCGCTCGTCCACCGCCTCCCTGCCGGCGCTCATCGAGGGAGCGCGCCTGTGGCTGCGCCTGCCGCCGGTGGCAATCGGGTTCGTGCTTCCGCTGGCGAACTCGGTGTTCAAGATCAACCGCACCGTGTCCAGCACCGCCAAGCTCTTCTTTCTCGCCCACGTGTTCGGGGTTCCTCTCGGCGCGCGGACGGTCGCCGTCTTCCTGCTCACGGTGGTGCTGATGAGCTTCGGCGAGGTGGGGGTGCCCGGCGGGGGAACCGCCTTCAAGACGCTCCCCGCGTACCTGGCGGCGGGGCTCCCCATCGAGGGGATCATCATCCTGGAGGCGGTGGATGCCATCCCGGACGTCTTCAAGACGCTCCTCAACGTCACGGGGCAGATGAGCGCCGCCACCCTGCTCTCCCGTTCGCACCGCGATCCTGGCGGCGAGGCGCTCACGACTCTCGCGAGCGCGTGAGGTGAGGATCTCGCTCCCGCTGCGCGTCCGGCCGTCGCTGCTCGCCTCCTTTGCGGCGGCCTCGCTGGGACGCGCGGAATGATCCACTTCGTGGTTCCCGCCGCACTGGACTTCCTGATGCGCGACTACCTGGAGTGCTGGGGGCGGGAGCTCGCCGGGCGGATGAAGATCGTGCACTACGAGGCGCTCGCCGCCGCGGCGGAGCTCGAGGGCGGCACCTACGTCCTCTCCGCGCTGGACCAGCTCGGCCCCGCGATGGCCGCGTTCGCGCGGGAGCTTCACGAGCGCTTCGACGGTTCTGAGGGGTTCAGGTTCCTGAACCATCCGGTCCGTACGCTGCAGCGCCACGCGCTTCTGGCGGAGCTTCACCGGCGCGGGCTCAATTCCTTTCGCGCGGTCCGCGCCACCGCCGATCTGTCGGGGCTCCGCTACCCCGTTTTCATGCGCGGGGAAAGCACGCACGACGGAGCCCTTACGCCCCTGCTTCGATCCGCGCGCGAGCTGGATGTGGGGCTCGGCCTCGTCACCGTACAGGGCCGTCCACTGGGCGACGTGCTGGTGATCGAATTCTGCCCAACGGCGGACGCGGATGGGTACTACCGGAAATATTCCGCCTTCGTCGTGGGCGGCCGGGTGGTGCCGCGGAGCCTGGCGTACGGCGGAAGCTGGATGCTGAAGCACGAGGGGACGCTGTACTCGCGCCCCATCGTGGAGGAGGA
>DASVVI010000648.1:0-26053 GCA_036386635.1 Longimicrobium sp. | reverse complement strand
AGGGGCGGACGCGTGCATCCCCGCCCGTCGCGCGAACCTGTGCGGCGCACCCATCCGCGATGTGCACCGAAACCCGTAGGGGCGGACCTGCGTGTCCGCCCTCCCTCTCCGCGCCCCCAACCTCCGCCCTTCGGCACCGACCCCTGTAGGGGCGGCCCCGCGTGGCCGCCCGTGCCCTGCCCCGCTCCGCGCCCTTCCACCCCCCGCGCCGACACGCTGGTGCGGCACTCGTGTCCCAGCGGCGCGCAGGCACCCCGCAGCTTCCCGCCGCAAATTACGCTCGGGCAAACAACCGTGTCCGTTGCGGGAGCATAAATCCATCGGTGACGAGTACTTGCGATCTACGCAACGCCCGGACACCGTGGCGTCGCGAAAGGGGCGAGCACGGCACGGAACGTGTAGCCCCTTCAATCGCCCGTCGGCAGACCCTCCCAACCGGGTGGTACCATGCTGTCCGCTCTCGCTCCGCGCTCCACGCCCCCACGAGAGGGGGAGCTCCTCCGCGCCGCCCTGCGCGCCGGGTGCCAGGACGACCCCGAGAGCGCGCTCTGGACGCTCGCCAAGTCGCTCCACGACGCGCTCGGCCTCCACTGCGCGCTGTGGGTGGACGCCGACGCGGAGGTGGTGGCGGCGTATCCGCGGGGCATGGAGGCGGGGGCCGAAGTGCGCGAGGTAGCGGCCCAGGCCATGGTCGCGGAGAGCTACTCCGCGCATTCGCTGGGAAGGGAGATGGACACGCGCTTCCCTGGCGCGGAGATCATGGTGCTCCCGCTGGCGACCCCCCAGGGCGCGCTCCTGCTGGCTGCCCCCCCGGGAGCGTTCGGGGACCCCGACGCGTGGGCGCCGCTCGCCGAGACGCTATCGACGGTGCGCGCGCGGCACACGCAGCTCGTGGAGGCGCGCGAGGAGTGCAGCCGCCTGCGCGAGCGCGCCGAAGAGACCGAGGCGCTCGACGTGCTGGGCCTCGCCGCCAACCGCACGCTCGATCCGGACGAAGTGGTCGGGCTCGTGGCGCGCTTCACCCGCACCCTTCTCGGCGCCGACTACGCCGTCGTCAGCACCGGCGAGGGCGGGCACCTGCGCGCCTGCGCGGGCGTGGGCATCCAGGCGGCGCTCCCCTCCGCCGAGGACGATCCGCTCGCCCGCTGCGTGGTGGAAGCCGGCAAGCCCGTGTACCTGGGCGAGGGCGAGGAGCTGCGCGCTACCGACTTCACCCTGCACCACGCCGAGGGGATGCAGGCGGGGCTCGGCGTGCCCCTCTCCCTCTTCGGCGAGCACTTCGGCGCGCTGGTGATCGGCTACCGCGAGCCGTACCGCATCACCCGGCAGGACACGCGGCTGGCCGTGACGCTGGCCCGCCACGCCGCCGTCGCCATCAGCAACGCGCAGCTGCACCGCGCGGTGGAAGAGCGCTCGCGCGAGCTGGAGGGGGCGTACGAGAAGCTGAGCGAGCTGTCGGCGGTGAAGGAGCGCTTCTTCAACATGGTGAGCCACGAGCTGCGCACCCCCATCAACTCCGTGAAGGGCTACGGCGACCTCCTGCTGCGCGGGGCGGCGGGCCCGCTGCCAGACCGGGCGAAGCTCTACCTGGAGAGGTCGCGCACCGCCACGCTGACCCTGATGGAGCTGATCAACGACCTGCTGGATTTCGCCAAGCTGGACGCGGGGCGGATGGAGGCGTCGCTGGAGCCCTGCCCCCTGCGCGAGCTGATCGATGCGGCCATGGCTGTGGCGGAGCCGCTCGCCAGCGCCCGCGGCCTGCGCCTCCGCTCCGAGCCGGGGGAGGGCGCGCCGGTCCTGCGCACCGACTCCAGGCGGGTGAAGCAGATCCTCACCAACCTCCTCTCCAACGCCATCAAGTTCACGCCCGATGGCGAGGTGGTGCTCGCCGCGCGCGCGGACGGGGAGTGGATGGAGCTGCGCGTCTCGGACACGGGGCGCGGCATCCCCGCCGAGCACCTGGACCGCATCTTCGAGGAGTTCCATCAGCTCCCCGGCTCGGAGGGTACCGGGCTGGGGCTCCCCATCTCGCGAAAGCTGGCGCGCCTGCTGGGCGGCGACCTGCGCGTGGAGAGCGAGGTGGGAGCCGGATCGACCTTCATCCTCCGCATCCCCGGCGTGCTCCCGCCGCGCCAGGACGACTAGACCCGCCCCGTGAGGCGCCTTCTCCTCCTTCTTCCCACCGGATCAACATGCGCACACTTCATCGCATCACCCTCGCCTCCCTGATCCTCGCCGCCTGCAACGGGCCCAACCAGCCGAACCCGCGCGGCCCGTACCTGGCCGAGTGCGCGAGCACCGCGGGGCCGACCGGCACCGACTCCGCAATCGCCTCCGACGCGGGGAGCGTCACGGTGCAGGTGCGCGGCGGTGGTGGGCAGCACGTGCTGCAGGTGCCGGCGGGCGGCGCGCAGCCGGGGACGGTCTTCATCCTCACCGCCCTGCCGGCGCCGCGGGTGGGGGTGGAGGCGCACGTGAGAGGGCAGGAGACGTACAAGTTCCTCAACGGCCAGCGCGCCACGCTCCGCATAAACGCGCAGCACTGCACCACGGACGAGTACGGAAAGCTCCGCTCTCCCACGATCCTGCGGGTGGAGCGCGACGGCTCCTTCACCGCGGTCTCCAGCCAGCCCGGCGCGGGCGAGGCACGCTCGCTGTCGGCCGAGCTCCCGTCCCTCAGCGGATACGCCATCGGGTCCAACTGAGCCGCGTGTCGAACGTGATGTCCGCCGTCGAAGTGCCGCATGCGGAGCCGCTCTGCGCGGTGGCCGCGCGCGGGAAGGAGCTGGAGGTGGCGGGACGGTGGAGGGAGGCGAACCGGCTGTACGCTTCCCTCTTCCGCCGGGCCGTGGCGGAGCGCGCCCCCTCCGCGGCGGCCGACGCGCTTCGGCGGCAGGCCAGCGTGCGCGGGCGGCTGGGGGAGCTGGAGGAGGCGGAGGAGCTGGCGGAGCTGAGCTTCGAGATCGCGGAACGGTGCGGCCTGGCCCGCGCCGCCGCGCGCGCCGTCAACGTGCGCGCGACGCTCCTCCACGCCCGTGAGGAGCTGTCCGGCGCCGCGGCGCTGTATCGCGAGGCGCTCGCCCGTGCACGCGCGGTGCGCGACGACGAGCTGACAGGGCTCGTGTGCCAGAACCTGGGGGTGATCGCCAACATCCAGGGCGAGCTGGTGGAAGCGCGCGCTCTCTACCTGGAGTGCATCGCGTCCACCATCCGCTCCGGCGACCGCACCGCGGCGATGATGGCGTACAACAACCTGGGGATGGTGTGCGCGGATCTGCGCGAGTGGCTGGAGGCGGAGCTGTACCTGGACCGCGCGCTGGACGTGGCGGAGCGGATCGGGCACCTGCCGACCGCCGCGCTTCTCCACCTGAACCGGGCCGAGCCGCTGATCCAAATGGGCGAGCTGCGGCGCGCCCGGGCTACGCTTCATCGAGCCGACGAGCTCGCCGGGCCGCTCGGCGACCGCGTGACGCTGGCCGCCGTGCGCCGCTTCCGCGCCGTCATCGCGCGCATCGAGGGCGACTTCGCCGCCGCCGACCGCGAGCTGGAGGACGCCGCCGAGGTGGTCGCGGGTAAAGGGCACGAGCTGGAGCGGGCTCAGATCCTGGGTGCCGTCGCGCGCCTGCGCTGGGAGCAGGGCCGCCGCGACGAAGCCCGCGCCGCGCTGCACCGTGCCCGCGACTGCTTCGCCGCCCTCGGCGCCGCCCGCGAGATCCGGCGGCTGGATGAGGTGCTGGAGGGGTGGGGGGAGGGCGCATCCGGCGGTTGAAACCGCTGCAACAACCGCGGGAAGCCTGCCTTCGCAGGCTGTGGCGGGGCGAGGTCGGCGCCCGGTCGCCGGGGGCTGAAGCCCCCGGCTGGAACTACGCGAAGACCGCTGAAGCGGTCTCGTGTGCCGGCGAATGCGGTGCACGCCCGACGCGCACAGATCTACGCGTGCGCCCCTCCCCCAGGTCGTTTTGGGGGAGGGGCAGCGAGGAACGAGCGGGGAGGGGGCCCTCCCGTCACCCCAACCGCCGCAGCACCGCCTCCCCGGCCGCGGCCGTCCCCAGCGATCCGCCGAGGTCCGAGGTGGTCTCGCCGGCGAGGACGGCGGATTGGACGGCGGACTCGATGAGCGCGGCGGAGGCGTCGTCGCCCAGGTGGCGGAGCATGAGGGCGGAGGTGAGGATCGCGGCCAGGGGGTTGGCCTTGTCCTGCCCCGCGATGTCCGGCGCGGAGCCGTGCACCGGCTCGAAGAGCGAGACGCGCCCCGGGTGGATGTTGCCCGAGGCCGTCAGCCCCAGGCCCCCTACGAGTGCGGCCCCAAGGTCGCTCAGGATGTCGCCGAACAGGTTGCCAGTGACGATCACCTGGTAGCGCTCGGGGCGGCGCACGAGGTCCATCGCCAGCATGTCCACGTACAGCGCCTCGCGCTCGATCTCCGGGTACTCCTTTGCGACCTCGGCGAAGACGCGGCGCCAGAGGCCGCCCGCGAACTCCATTGCGTTCGCCTTGTCGGAGAGGGTGACGCGGGAGTGGCCGTGGGCGCGCGCGTAGTCGAACGCGGCGCGGATGATCCGCTCCACACCCTTGCGCGTGTTCATGTCCTCCTGCACCGCGACCTCGTCCGGCGTGCCCTGCTTGAAGGTGCCGCCCATTCCCACGTACACCCCCTCGGTGTTCTCGCGGAAGATGACGAAGTCCAGGTCCTCCACCGTCTTCCCCTTGAGCGGGCAGAGGCGCTCGTGGAGGAGGCGAACGGGGCGGAAGTTGATGAACAGGTCGAGCTTGAAGCGCATCCCCAGCAGGATCTGGCGCGCGTGCTCGTTGCCCGGCACGCGGGGATCGCCGAGGGCACCCAGCAGAATCGCGTCGTAGCTGGAGGAGAGCTCGGCGAACTCGGCTTCGGTGATCGTCTCGCCGGTCTCCAGGAAGCGGTCGGCGCCGTGGGGCCACTCCACCAGCTCCAGGTCGGGGCGCACGGCGCGCAGCACGCGCGTGGCCTCGCGGGTGACCTCCTTGCCAACACCGTCGCCGGGGAGCACCGCAACGCGGGCCATGTTTTCTCGCCTTGTTCTCTCGATGGAAGGTGCCGCTACGAAGCGCGCCAACGTACCCGGATGCCCGTGCGGGCGTCAAGCATCCAAACAGCAGTCTCACGCGGAGGCGCGGAGACGCAGAGGAGAGAGCGCGAAGTTCTCTCTGCGTCTCCGCGTCTCCGCGTGAGGCCGCAGTAAAAGCATGCGCCCCGCTCTAAGCCGACGAGCGGGGCGCGATTGCATGTGGAGCGCTGGATCTAGCGCGCGTTGGCGATGGAGGACGTGTAGGCGGACACTGCGCGGATCTGCTCGTCGGAGAAGGTGCCGTCGCCGCGCGCAGGCATGGGGACGGCGAACTCCTTGGGGGTCGCGACGCCGTTGCGGGTGACGGCGATGATCTCGTCGAAGGAGCCGTTCCCCTCGATCCAGGTGCGGTCCGTGAGCGAGGGGCCAAGCGCGGTGCCGCCGCCGTTCTCGCCGTGGCACATCACGCACGCCTTCAGGTACAGCTCGCGCCCCTGCTCCCCCGCCTCGCGCGGGACGCCGGGAGGAAGCACCCCCACCGGCGCCGCGACCGGCGGGCGGCCGGCCTGGGCCGTCGTAGCCGGCGCCGAGTCGCCGCCGACGGTCTTGCGCGCCCCGCCGCCGCGGTCGCACGCCATCACCACCATCACCGCCGCCACCCACCAGGTCCGTCGCCGCATCAGCTCATGTCCGCCGGTCGCAGGAAAAACGGAACTTCGCGGGGGGCGCGTCACCGCAAGCGTTGTTCCGGGGAAGGAGGCGCGACGCGCGCCCCCGGCTCGCGCGGCCATCCGCACGTCGCGCAGAACCGCCACTCCGGCTCGATCATGGAGCTGCACTCCGCGCACGGCACCGGCACCAGGCACTTGCCGCACGACGGGCAGAAGCGCACCGGCCGGTCGCCCGGCAGCGGGGTACGGCACCCGGGGCACGCCGCCGACCGCTTCGGCGCCGTCACCTCGGCGGCAGGCGCGGATCCGGCCTCGGCGGGGGCGGGGCGCTGCGCCGGGACGGGCTGAGCGGCGGCCATCACGGTGACTTCGGGGGCGTAGGGGTTGAGGTACACCCCCACGCTGGCGTAGTCGCGGTAGATCCCCAGGATCGGGTTGGTGGCGCGAAGCTCACGCTGCAGCTCCTCCTGCACCTCGGGGCGCTCCACGATCACGTAGTCGCGTTCGCCGGAGAGAAGGCGCAGCAGGGCGTGCTCGTACTCCGCCAGCTCGCTGAAGCCGAGCTCGCTCCGCACCAGGCGGTACGGCACCAGGTTCTGGTACACGTCTCCCACCGTGACCTGTGCGTCCGGCTGGCGGAGGAGAACGTCGGCGACCCGCCGGTACAGGCGGTCCAGTGCGTCCATCTTGGAAGGTGCCCCGGAAAGAGAAGCGGCCCCGGTCAGGGGGCCGCGGGAAGCTGGCCCTGCGGCGCGGTGGCGGGCGCGGCCGGGATCTCGGGGAGCGCGCGCGGCACCAGCTCGCGCACCGCCAGCGGCGCACGCTCGCGCGCCTGCTCCGCCTGCGCGCCCATCCCCGCCTCGCGCATCGCGCGCAGCAGGCCGACCCAGGCGCGCTCGTTCTCCGCGTCCGCGTCCAGGGCGCGGCGGAAGGCACGCGTCGCCTCGACGGGCTTGCCGGAGTCGAGCAGGAGGTGGCCGAGCTCCGAGTTGAGCCCCGCGTCCTGGCCGCGGGAGACGAACCCCGCGCGGACCTCCTTGAGCGCGTCCTGTCGGCGGCCGGCCTCGCGGTAGAGGGCCGCCAGGCGCAGGCGCCCGTCCGGATCTTCAGGCCGGGCGTTGGCGTACTCGCGAAGCTGCTGGGCGGCGGTGGCGATTTTTCCCTCGCGCACCAGCCGGTCGGCGCGCTCCAGGTCGCCGCCGCGGTTGCCGCTAGCGGCCCAGGCGGCGAGCAGCACGATGGCCGCGATCCCCGCCGCGCCCGCCAGGAAGGCGAGCGGCCTGCGCCCCCGGTCGCGGGGGACGGCGTGGACGCGGGTGGCGTCGTCGTGAGCCGGGATCGGCGCCTCTGCCTCTTCAGCGAGCACGGGGTCCTCCAGCAGCGGGGCCGGCGCCGCGGGTGCGGAAAGGAGGTGGCGCTCCAGCCCGTCGGCCACCGTGCGGGCCATCTCGAAGTCGCGCACGCTCGGCTCCGCGCCCTCGGAGACGCGCGCGGCGACGGCACCCAGCTCGTGCACCCCCGCCGCCAGCTCCAGCGACAGGCGGTCGCGGCGGCGCAGCTCGGCCAGCAGCTCGTCCGTCGAAAGGTCGTCCGGGGAGAGGGCGCGCAGCCGCAGCTCCACGGGTGCGGTGGGATCGTCGCGCAGCACGCGGCGCAGGGTGCTCTCGGCGGCACGGGCCACGCGCACCAGGGCGCCTGGGCTCGCCGTGCCGCCGCGCAGGGCGCTGATGTCGCCCGCGACGGCGCGCAGGGGGCGCAGGGTGCTCTCGGGAACGGGAAGCACGGCTAGTCCTCGATGCGGAGAAGGCCCAGCCGCGCTCCGCCCCGCACGAACGCTTCGGGCGAGTCGTACGGCAGGTCGCGCCCGATGCTCTCCAGGATCCGCCGCGAGGTGCGGCGCATGAAGGTGGTGACGGGCATGGACGGATCGCTCTCGTCGCGCATCCGCTCCACGATCTCCTCCCACGTCCCCTCGAACACGGATCCTTCGCTCGTCCGCACGCGGTGCTGCTCTGCGGGGATGCCGGTGGTGTTGAGCATGCGCAGGATCATGTCGATCTGCGGCGCCAGCTCCAGCACGGGCGGCGCATCTTCAGCGCTCTCGAACTGCGCCTCCACCTCGGCCAGCAGGTGGTCCACCTCGTCCGGCTCGATCTCCAGCTCGATCAGCCGCTGCCGCCACGGGTCGAGCCGCGCGTCGTCCTGCGCCATCCCCTCCAGCGCGCACTTGAGCTCCACGTACCGCCAGAGCGAGAGGGTGTCCCAGTGCTCCGCGGGCGGCACGCGCTCCAGCTCGCGCAGCGCGCCGCGCGTGTCGCCGCGGTCGTGGAACAGGTGCGCCAGGTAGATGCGCGCCTCGTGCAGCTCCGGGTCCAGCCGCAGGGCGCGGCGCAGCTCGCGGCGGGCGCCCAGGTCGTCGCCCAGCGCGTGCAGCGTGTAGCCGCGCGCCGCCGCGACCTCCGCGTTGTCCAGGTGCTTGCCCGCGAGCGACGAGAAGCGCACCCGCGCATCGGCGAAGAGCCCCTCGCGGTAGAGCGCGCGGCCCATGGTGAGCCCCAGCTCCAGGTCGTCCGCCAGCCCCAGGTCGTCCACGCGGGCGAAGCACCCGAGCGCCGCGTCCACCTGCCCGAACTTGAGGAGCGTCTCGCCGAGCCCCACCCACGCGTCCTCGTACTCCTCGTCGGAGCGCAGCCCTTCCTCGAACGACTTGCGCGCCCACGCGTACTCCTCGCGGGCGATGCGCACGTAGCCCATCCCCACGTGCAGGAGCGCGGAGTCGGGGTGGTGGCGCAGCCCCTCGCGGAGGATCTCGAGCGCCTCGTCGTAGTCGCCCGACTCGTACAGGCGGTGAGCCCGTTCGTCGAACTCTTCGGAGCTGAGGAAAGACGTTCCCATGCGGTGTTCCCAGGCGGCGGGAGCGCGCGGGCACGGCGGCCGCGCGTCGGGGGCCCCACGGGGAGCCCGGCGTAATATAAGCGCCCCGTGGACGCCGCACCAAGGCCTTGCGCGCACACGCGGGGGCGGGGTTGCAGTGCGGCGCCCGCGGGGCCAGATTCAGGGCGCCCCGAGTGCCCCGAACCGCAAGGAATCCGTCATGTTCGACTGGCTGCGCCGCCGCCGCCTCTCCGCCGAAGCAAAGCGCAAGCTCCTCATCGTCGCCGCCCGCAGCGAGGAGGCGATCGTGGAGACGCACGTGGCCAACATCTTCGACCTGGTGGACGCGCTGGCCGGCGAGGTGGACGTGGACCGGGCCCTCGAGTTGTACGCCGAGCTCATCCCGCTGGACGAGCACGTCTCCGCGATGGTCACGAACCGTGTGCTGGCGCGGCACGACGATCCGGCGGGCAGGGGTCCGGCTCGGGCGCCGGGGGCGCGGCGGTACGCGAACGTGTTTCGTGAAGAAGGAGTGCGTTAGTGCGTGAGTGCGTGAGTGCGTGAGTGCGCTTTTGTACACTTAGGACTTAGCACTTAGGACTCGGCACTTCCTCCCCGCCCTTGCGACACCTCGCGCACGGGGCGATTTTGCCGCGTCTTTTACCCCGGCGGCAATGGAATACGAATACATCGACACTCCCGAAGGGCTTCGGCGCACCGTCGAGCGGCTGCGAGGGCTGCCGCTGATCGCGGTGGACACCGAGGCGGCGGGATACCACCGGTTCTTCGACCGGATGAGCCTGGTGCAGATCTCCTCGCGCGAGGAGCACTTCCTGGTCGACCCCTTCACGGTCGGCAACCTGGACCCGCTCGCCGATCTCCTAGAAGACCCCGCGGTGGAGACGATCTTCCACGACGCGGACTACGACCTGCGCATCCTTGACCGGGACGCGGGGCTCTCCGTGGCGGGGCTCTTCGACACGCAGATCGCCGCCTCCTTCCTGGGCGAGAAGTCGCTGGGGCTGGGGAGCATCGTGGAGAAGTACCTGGGGCTCAAGCTCCCCAAGGAGTTCCAGCGCGCGGACTGGGCGGAGCGCCCGCTCACCGAGGGGATGAAGCAGTACGCCGCCACCGATACGGCGCACCTCCCCGCCCTGCGCGACAAGCTGCGCGCGGCGCTGGAGGAGCGCGGCCGCCTGCACTGGGCGGAGGAGGAGTTCCGCCGGCGCGAGCTGACCAAGTTCGTGGAGCCGGAGGAGGGGCGCGAAGCCTTCCTGAAGATGAAGGGCGCGCGCGACCTGGCCCCGCGCGGGCTGGCGATCCTGCGCGAGCTGCACGAGTGGCGCGAGGGCGTGGCCCGCGAGCGCGACCAGGCCACCTTTCGCGTCCTCAACAACCAGGCCCTCCTGGAGATGAGCGCCGCGCCGCCCGAGGACCAGAGCGCCCTGCGCAAGATCACGGGCGTCTCCGAGGGGATGGCGCAGCGGCGCGGGCGCGACATCCTGGCGGCGGTGCAGCGCGGGCTGGCCGTTCCCGAGGACCAGCTCCCCCGCTTCCCGCGCCCGCAGCGCTGGGACCGCGACGTGGAGCTGGAGGAGCGCGTGGAGCGCCTCAAGCAGGCCCGCAACGCGCGCGCGGAGGAGCTGGACATGGACGGCGGCTTCCTCATGAGCCGCGCCGTGCTGGAAGAGGTGGGGAAGGCCCGCCCGCGCGACCTGGAGCAGCTCGCCGCGGTCCAGGGCGTGCGCCGCTGGCAGGTGGAAGCGCTGGGCGACGCGCTCCTTAAGGTGCTGTGACCCCGACGAACGGATCAGCGACGATGCGACAGATTACGGACGACCAGGGACGGGTGTGGGAAGCGGTGGGCGCCGAGGCGGTGGTGGCGCACATGCGCAAGGGTGCCGTGCTCGCCTTCCGCCCCGCGGAGGAGCCCGCCACGGAGCCGGTGCGCACCACGATCACCTTCAACAGCCCCGCCGCCGCCGACCTCGCCATCCGCGGCATGAGCGACAAGGAACTGCGCCGCCGCCTCGACTGGGCGAAGACGTCGGCGGGCGTGGCGTAGGGCCCTCACCCCCCCGACCCCCCTCTCCCGATAACAGGAGAGGCTGGCGCCTCTGTTATCGAGAGAGGGGGGAGAACTACGCCTGTATCGCCGATGCCCCGTAGGGGCGCGATTCATCGCGCCCGTGCCTTGCGCCGCTCCGCCGCTCGCCCCGCAACACCAAATCTCGTAGGGGCCGCCCCGCGTGGCTGCCCGTGCCCGCCCCCGCACCGATAACCGCCACTCGCCGCAGATGCGTGCGTATGCGGTGTTAGGCGGCGAGCGCCGCAACGTCGATGGTCTGCCCCAAATGTGCGAGCAATTCATCATACGATACGCCGTAGAACTCCTCGCCGGGTGAAACAGTCGCGTCTGCATCACCGAGGAGTTGTGGCCCCTCCACCCGCATCAGCAAGAGGAGGTCGGGCGATTCCGGATCGGGCCGAACGATACTCACTATCATGGCAACCCCATCAGTGTACGAGTTCTAGCGAGGAACTCCGGGAACGTGCGCCGAATCGCCTCTGCGGCGTACGGCGCGGCACCTCCGCCCGCGAAGATCGCGAAAACCTCCGCGAAGAGCTCCTGCACTCCGGCGCCATCCTCTTGCAAGAAGTACACGAGGTAAGGCCGGTCTCGTTCGCGCACGCAAGCGACCCCTGCCGAGTAAACCTCCTGCAAATCTATCGCAGACGATCGAAGCGTCTCACCCAGCGCATCGTAGGCGTGCCCGAGTTCGTGCCGCAGGACGCCTGGCACGTTCGCGACCGCTCGGAAATCAGTACTCCCAAGAGGGCGATACGTTTCGGCGACGTATGCCGTTGGTGGTTTCGAAAGATCAGCAACACCGCGCACGTTGTCGTACGTGGCGTCGTCGGGAAACCCAGGCGGGTGTTGGTCTTCTAGCGCGGGCCACGCCTCCGTGAGGCGCCTTCCCGCAACGACGCGCACGCCGCCCTGCGCTAGTTCGGCGGCGACCTGCGGCGGCAGGCGTGCGATCGTGTCGCTCACCGCCCGGCGGAATGAGTTTCCTGAACCGCCGAGAATGTCTACTCCGATCTCCATTGGTGCGCCACGTGTAAGGTCAGGAAGGCGACGCGTCTGCCGTCCGTGCGGACCTAATCGCTCATACCCGCCTCCCCTTCACGCGGGGCCCGCTCCTACCGCCGCACCAACCCCCCATCCATCTCGTCGATCCTTGCCGACGACGCCGGCCGCTCGCGCTGCAGGCGCGCGGCCGTCGTCTCCGCGGTGCGCATGACGCGCAGAAGGTTGCCACCGATGATCTTGCCCACGTCCGCGTCGGAGTAGCCGCGGCGGAGGAGCTCGACGGTGAGGTAGGGGAAGCGCGAGACGTCGTCCAGGCCCACCGGGAGCGAGGTGACGCCGTCGTAGTCAGAGCCGATCCCCACGTGGTCGATCCCCGCTACCTTGACGATGTGGTCGATGTGGTCGGCCACGGTGGCGATGGTGCCGCGAGGGACCGGGTTCTGGCGCTGCCAGTCGCGGTAGGCGCGCTGCGCGGCCTGCGCGTCGTTGGGATACTGCGCCTGGAAGCGCCGCTGCACCTCGAACATGTTGCGCATGGCGGCCGCGGCGGCCGGGTCCACGAAGCCGGAGTAGAAGTTCACCATCACTACCCCGCCGTTCGCCTTCACCAGCCGCAGCACGTCGTCCGGCACGTTGCGCGGGTGGTCCGCCAGGGCGCGCGCGGAGGAGTGCGAAAAGATCACCGGCGCCGCCGACACGCGCAGCGCATCCTGCATCGTCGCCGGCGACACGTGCGACAGGTCCACCAGCATCCCCAGCCGGTTCATCTCGCGGACGACCTCCTCGCCGAAGCGGGTGAGGCCGTCGTGGCGCGCGGAGTCGGTGGCGGCGTCTGCCCAGTCCAGCGTGCTGGCGTGGGTCAGGGTCATGTACCGCACCCCGGTCGCGTAGAACTGCCGCAGCGCGCCCAGCGAGTTCTCGATGGCGTGCCCGCCCTCGATGCCGATCAGCGAGGCGATCTTGCCCTCGCGGTGCGCGCGCTCCACGTCGCCGGCGGTGAGAGCGAGGCGCAGATCGGGGGAGGCGGCGGTCATGCGGTGGATCAGGTCAATCTGCTCCAGCGCCACGCGCGCCGCGCCCTCCTTCGCGAACTCGGAGGGGACGTACGCGGCCCAGAAGACGCCGCCCACCCCGCCGGCGCGCAGGCGCGGGATGTCGGTGTGCTGCGCGGGGTTGGAGCGGCGCGGGTCCAGGCGCGCCAGGTCGCCCCCCGCCTTCTCGCGGATCTCCCAGGGGAGGTCGTTGTGGCCGTCCACCAGCGGCGTCTGCGCGTGGATGCGGCGGGCGCGGGCCAGCAGGTCCGCATCGCTCTGCTGGGCGCGCGCGGGAACGGCGGCGGCCGCCAGCCCGAGGGCGGCGGCCGCGAGTGCGGCGTGTCTCATGTGTGGGTCGTGAGAGGGTTCAGCGGGACAGGCCGCGGAAGACGCCGGCGGTGCGCAGCTCCAGCGCCTGCGAGCGGCCCACCCACTCCACGTTCGCGATCAGGCGGCGGCGGCGCTGGAAGTCGTCGTTGATCACCGGCGTGGCCGCGAAGTCGTCGGCCAGGTCGGGCGGCACCAGGAGGAGGAAGTTCTCGCGGCGCGGGTCGTTGGCCCCGCCCCACTTGCACTCCGCCGCGGGGATGCGGCCGTTGGCGGCCAGCGCGGCCACCGGCGCCTCCGCGTCCACGTTGGTGCGCACCTGGAACGAGCTGGGCTGCTCGCAGTACAGCTCCGCCTTCACCGTCTTGCCGATGGCCGCGGGGCCCTGCAGCACCAGCCGCTCGAAGCCCGCCGCGCCGAACGCCGCCTCCACGGGGGCGTTGTTGTTCCGGGTGGTGGCCGCGGCGGGCGGGGCCACGCCCGGGGCGCCGGGCTCGCGCGTCACCATCGGCGCGTCGTCCACGGGGTCCGGCTCGTCGTCGCCGCTCATCCCGCTCCACAGCAGCATCAGCACGAGGGCCGCCAGAACGCCGTACGCGGCGTACGCCCAGGGGCGGCGCCACGGCGGCAGGGGGGCGCGCCGTTCGACGTTCCTGCGGTCGTTGCCGCGCCGGTCCGACTCGCGCGGCTGGCGGGGAGCTTCGTTCGGTTGGGTCATGGAGCCGGGTCAGATGCAGGGAGCGAGCCGCCGGGGGGCGGGGTGGGTCAGAGCGGGGCCGGGGGCGTGGGGGGCAGGATCACGCGGAAGGTGCTTCCCACCCCGGCGACGGAGGTGGCGTCGAGCGCGCCGCCCAGCAGCCGCGCCACGCGCCGCGCGATGGGGAGGCCGAGCCCGGTGCCGTCCTGGCGCAGCGACTCGTCGTTCTCGTCGCGCGCGAGCTGCACGAACTCGTCGAAGACGCGCGCCAGGTCTTCGGCCGCGATGCCGTCGCCGCCGTCCACCACCTCGATCTCCATTCCGCCGTCCGGCGCGCGGGAGCAGTTGACCCACACGGGGGCCCCCTTGCCGAACTTGATGGCGTTGGAGAGGAGGTTGGAGAGCACCTGCCGCAACCGCCGCCCGTCCGTCCGGATCAGAAAGGGCCGGTCCGGCGCGGAGACCTGCAGCACGGCGCCGGTGGAGTGCGCCATCGGGCGCAGCGACGCGAACGTCTCCTCCACCAGCGACGGCACGTCCACGTCCTCCAGCTGCAGCTCGGGCTTCCCCACCTCCAGCCGCGAGATGTCCAGCACGTCGTTCACCAGCTCGCGCAGGTGCCGCGCGGCGCGCTGCGAGCGCTCGATCGCCAGCTCCTGCTGCTCGCCCAGCGGACCGTAGATGGAGGCCAGAAGGAGGTCGTTGTACCCCATAACCGCGTTGATGGGGGTGCGCAGCTCGTGGCTCATGTTGGCGTAGAAGCGGTTCCGCGCCGAAAGCGCCAGTTGCAGCTCGCGGCTGCGCCGCTCCAGCTGGTGGTTGAGCTGCATCAGCTGCTCCTGCCCGGCGTGGAGCTCCTGCGTCATCGCGAGCAGCTCCTCGTTCTGCGCCTCCATCTCCTCGTTCTGCGCCTGCAGGGCGCGCGAGAGCTTGGCGTTCTCGTTCAGCTCCCGCTCAAGCTCGTCCAGCGCGCGGCCCAGGCGGCCCTTCTCCTTGACGAGCTGCCGCTGCGTGCTGGCCTGCTCGGAGTTCACCGATGCCAGCTCGTCGTGCAGCACCCCCATCCGAGGGTCGCGGGGCGACTCGACCAGCCAGAGCCGCGGGCTGGCGGGGTCCTCGTCCCACACCGGGAACATGGCGATGGGGTGGATCGTGTCGCTCCCCTCCACCATCAGCTCCCATGCGACGGGGGCGTCGCCGGGCTCGGAGCGGCGAAGGAGGAGCTGCTCCACCTTGAGCCGGCTTGGGCGGTCCAGCGCCGCCTCCAGCCGGGTGCCCGGCAGCGGACGGCCGAGGAGCTCGTCCAGCCGGCCGTTGGAATCCAGCACCACACCGTCCGCGCCCAGCTCCACCACCGCGCCAGGGAAGGCGCGGAGCGCCGGGTGCATCCCTTGCCCTATGCGGAAGCTCATGGGAACGTCTCCTTCAGCCTGCGTGCGGCCTCCAAGGCGTCGTTCGCGGTGAAGTCGGCGCCGATCCTCATGGCGAGCCCGGGATCGTCATGGAAGGCGCGCCCGCCCACCGCGATCAGCGGCGTGCCCTCCCCCAGCTCTCCCCGCAGCGCCTCGATCGCCGCCTGCACCCGCGCCAGGTGCGGCGCGATGGAGGCCGAGAGTGCCACCACCTCCGGCTTGCGGGTGCGCACCATCTCCACCAGCTCGGGGATGGCGACGGTGGCGCCCAGGAAGACCGTGTCCCAACCTTCCATCTCCAGCACGTCGCACAGCATGCGCAGCCCCACCTCGTGCCGCTCCGAGTCCGCGCAGGCGGCGATCAGCAGGCGCCCGCTGCCGTCGACCGACGCGAAGAGGAGCTCGTACAGCCGCGCCATCGCCGCCTCAGTGATGGCGGTGGCCAGGTGCTCTTCGGCCACGCTGATCCGGTTCGCCTCCCACAGCCGCCCCACCTGGTGGAGCACGGGCTGAAAGACGTCCAGATACAGCTGCCTCAGGTGCACCCCGTCCGCGAGCGCCTGGTCCACCACGCCGAACGCCGTGCGCCGGTCGCCGGCGAGCACCGCGGCCAGGTAGCGCCAGCGCACCCCGGCCAGCGCCTCCTCCGGGGTCTCCTTCGGCTCCGTACCGGCTGCGATGGTTGACGCCATGCCCTCTCGACTGCTCCGGCGCTCGCGCCGGAAGGTGATGATCTCGCCCGGCGCGGGGCCGGCGCCGGACGTTTGCCAGAGATAGCCGCGCAACCGCCCGCGCGCAAGCACCGTGACCTTCCGTTAATCCCCCGCCCACTCCGCCAGCGCCAGCGCGCTCACCGCCACGGTGGCGCGGATCCCGCCCGTCCTCACCAGCTCCCGCGCCCGCTCGCGGGTCACGGTCAGCACGCGGATGTCCTCCGCCTCGTCCAAGTCGGTAGGCGCGGTGCGGCGGGCGTTGGCCACAGCCACCACGTGCACCCTCGTCGTCTGCCATGAGGGGTTCAGCTCCAGGCACCCGATCACGCGCGGATCGTCGCCCTCGTAGCCGGTTTCCTCGCGCAGCTCGCGGAGCGCGGCCTCCAGGGGGCTCTCCCCCTCGTCCATGAAGCCGCTGGGCGTCTCCATCGTGACGGTGCGCAGCGCGTGGCGGAACTGCTCCACCATCACCACCTCGCCCTCCGCCGTCGTGGCCACCACCGTGACGCCGTCCGGCGACTCGGCGATGTGGAACTCCTCCACCTCCCCCGTGCGCGGCGAGCGGGACCGGTCCGTCCTCACGCGAAAGATCTCGTAGTCCTCCCGCTCCTCGCTCTCCAGCCGCTCCCACTCGCGCGGGCGCCCGTCCTTCCCATCCGCCATCGCTCCCCCCGGTCAGCCCGTTTCGGGGCGCGCGATTGCAAGCGTCACGCCAGAATACCCCGGGTCCGCGGTCACGGTTCGGTGGCCGGCCTCACCCCGCCGTGCGCCCCCGCCAGCTGCAGCCCCCACTGCATCGCCGGGCCAATGGTGAAGGCGAAGATCAGCGTCCCGACCCCCACCGGCCCGCCCATCCACCATCCGAAGCCGAGCGCCGCCAGCTCCACCAGCGTCCGCACGCGGCGCACGGGCCAGCGGGTACGGTCCACGAGCCCCAGGATCAGCCCGTCGCGCGGCCCCTTCCCCAGCCCCGCGCTGATGTACAGCCCCGTCGACAGCCCGCACACCACCACCGCGACTCCGTAGAAGAGGAAGCCCCACGCGTACGACGGCGAATCGGGGATCAGGGGGTGGAAGAGGTCGATGAACCACCCGATCAGCCCCATGTTGGCGAGCGTCCCCACGCCGGGGCGGATGCCGATCGTCCACGAGAAAGCCACGATGGCCGTCCCCACAACAATGCTGGCCATCCCCAGCGTGATTCCGATCTGCTCCGAGAGCCCCTGGTGGAAGGCGTCCCACGGCCCCAGCCCCAGCCCGCTCTTCACCATCAGGTCGATCGCCACGCCGAAGCCCATCAGCCCTACGATCAGCCGTACCCACGCCATGGGAGAGCGCAGCCGGGCGCGCGTCTCGGATTCGGGTGCCGCCACCTGCGTCATCAGACTACTCGCCGCTTGCGGATGTGAGAAAGGGCGCCAATCTGCCGCGCCGCGCCGCCGTGCGCCAGCCGCCCCCGGCGCGGGAAATGCACGATCCGCCGCCCAACGCCCAACCGGGAGACGAGCGAATGTTCAAGGTCCGCGTGGTGAAGTCGATGTACGATCAGTCGGAGCCGTACGTGGGCCAGGTGGGCGAGGTGATCGGCCACTGGGGCCCCGACAACAGCGAGAGCGGCCGCGAGGGCCACATGGTCCAGTTCCCCGACGGCACGGTAGTCGGGCTGTCGGAGGAGGAGATCGAAGCGGTGACGGGGGAGGAATAGGCCCCCACCCCCAGCGTCGCTCCGCGACGCATCCCCCTCCCCCAAAACTGCCTGGGGGAGGGGGTGCTTGCATGTATTCGCGTGTTGCGCCGTAGGGGCGCGATTCATCGCGCCCGTGCCCCGCCCCGCTCCGTCACCCGTCCCGGACACCGATGCTCGTAGGGGCGGACCTGCGTGTCCGCCCTCCCCCGCCCCGCCCCGAACCCCGCGGGTGTCACACGGATCCCGTAGGGGCCGCCCCGCGTGGCTGCCCGTGCCCTCCCCCGCCCCGCCGCCCGCGAACGCAAACCGCCCGCGGCACATGCGCCGCGGGCGGTCTCGCGCATCGTCACGCCGCGCGTGCTACACGGCGCGCTGCGCGGCGGTGCGGCGGCTGTTCCATAGGTAGTACACGGGCACCCCCAGCAGCACCAGAAAGAGCCCCGCGAATGAGAACTGCGGCCGCGCTACCAACAGCAGGAGCGCGATGAACAGCGCGGAGAGCATGTACAGCGCCGGGATCACTGGGTAGCCGAAGGCGCGGTACGGACGCTCCATCTCCGGGCGCTTGATGCGGAGGGAGAAGAGCGCCACCATCGTCAGCACGTAGAAGAGCAGCGCCGCGAACACCACGTAGTCCAGAAGCTGCCCGTACGAGCCGGTCAGCGTAAGGAACGCCGTCCAGATCCCCTGCACCAGGAGCGCCCAGGTCGGCACGTGCGTCTTGGGCGAGAGGCGGCCGGCGGACTCGAAGAAGAGCCCGTCGCGCGCCATCGCGTAGTACACGCGGGCGCCGGCCAGGATCAGACCGTTGATGCACCCGAACGTCGAGATCAGGATGGCGGCGGCCATCAGGTAGAGCCCCGTGTCGCCCAGCATCTCGCGCATGGCGAGGGTGCCGACGCGGTCCTCGGGGGCGTTCTGGATGGCGGAGAGGCGCAGCACCATCAGATAGGCCACGTTCGCGAGCAGGTACAGCCCCGTCACCAGCCCCGTCCCCAGCGACAGCGCGAGCGGCAGGTTGCGCTGCGGGTTCTTCACCTCGGCCGCGGCGAAGGTGACGTTGTTCCACGCATCCGACGAGAAGAGCGAGCCCACCATCGCCCCGCCGAAGGCCAGAAGCACGGCCGGGAGCACCAGGTTCATTCCGAGGAACGAAGTGTTGCGCGGGCCGCTGACCGTGTCCGCCCACATCATGTTGAAGTTGCTGCCGATGGCCCCCGCGTTGCGCCCGATCACGAACGCCAGCAGGATCAGCCCCAGCAGCGCGCCCGTCTTGGCGAAGGTGAAGGTGTTCTGGATCCACTTCGCCTCGCGCAGGCCGCGCATGTTGACCGCCGTCAGGAGCGCGATGATGGCGATGGCGACGACGCGCTGCCAGCTCAATCCCAGCTCGATGACGCCCCCCGGCACCGGCACCTTGCCGAACGACGCGAACAGCTTGGGCGAGACGCCGGGGAAGAAGACGCCCAGGAACTTGGCGAACGCCACCGCCACCGCCGCGATCGTCCCCGTCTGGATCACCAGGAAGAGCGTCCAGCCGTAGAGGAAGCCGGGAAGGTGCCCCAGCCCCTCGCGCAGGAAGACGTACTGCCCGCCCGCCTTGGGCATGGCCGCGGCCAACTCGCCGTACGACAGCGCGCCGAAGACGGTGATCAGCCCCGACGCCACCCACACGAACAGCAGCCCGCCGGGCGAGTTCATCTGCCGCGCGATGTCGGCGGACACGATGAAGATCCCCGACCCGATCATCGACCCCACGACCAGCATGGTGGCATCGAGCAGGGAAAGACCGCGCTTGAACTCGCTTTCGGGAGATACGTTCACCGGGGGTTCGGCGACGTTCGACAGGGGCATGGGAGCTCCGTTGGGGGTGGGGGCGGGACGGGAGAGAGAACGGCAGTGCGTGAGTGCGTGAGTGCGTTAGTGCGCTGTTCACTGAGCACTAGGCACTAGGCACTGAGCAACCGGGTTGTTGGTTTACACTTTAGACCGGGAAGATGGTTTACAGTTTTACCTCTTTCTTGAGAAGGTCCCCCCACGGGGGACTGACCGCCAGTTGCGCAATGTTTCATCCGCTCAGCGTGCACGTTCGCTCGTCGAAGCGCGCGAGCAGCCGGTCGAAGAAGTAGACGGACCAGATCCCGTCGTCCGTTTCCTCCAACCCGATCCACTCCTTGGCGAGGACTTCACTCAGGAAGAGCACCTTACCGCGGAAGCGGAAGCAACCTGTCCCGCGTACGTTGCGCCGCTCATAGTGACCCGGATACTCGGGCTCGCGCAGTGCTGAAGGCATGCTCCGGGTGGAAACCCGGTAGAGAGAAGCGGGCGGCTTCTGCTCCAGCGCTTCGTGCGGGCGCTCCGTGTTGTACTCCGCGCGGAAGCGGTCGAAGATCGACTGCTGCGCACCCTGGTCGCGCCCAGGCGGACGTGTGGTCTCCGCCTTGAGCGTGCGGTGCATCCGTTCGTGCATCCCGTTCTGCTGCGGGCTTCCTGGCTTGATGCGCTGGTGCGCGATGCCCAGCTTGAGCCACCACACGTTCAACCGTGAGAGACCGCAGCGCGCCGGCGACGCGAATGGACTCCCGTTGTCGCTGCGGATGGCCGCGGGAAGACCATACTCACTGAACAGGCGCACGAAGCAGGGCCTGGCTCCCTCGGCCGCGGTGGAGAAGAGCGCGTCACAGCCCAGGAGAAAGCGCGTGTGTGCGTCCGCCACGGTGAGTGGGTAGCAGTAGCGCCGGTCCTGCATGCGGAACTCCCCCTTGAAGTCCACCGTCCACACCTCGTTGGGGCTCTCCGTGACCAGCCGATCCGCGCCTGGATGCTTCGCGCGAGCGCGTCTGCGCCGGGGCTCCACCAAGCCCTCCCGCATCAGGAGATCGCCGAACGTGCTGGCAGCGGGCAGCTCCAATTCGGGCCGCTTGGCGGCCACCCAGGAGAGCAGCTTCCGAGGTCCCCAGGTCGGATGCGCACGCCGGGCAGCCACCAGCGCAGCCGCGACGTCCTCCGCGATCCGGTGCGGGCAGTGCTTCGGAGCGTGGCTGAGGTCCTTTAGCCCGTCGACTCCGGATTCAGCGTAGCGTGCCAGCCACTTGTAGCCGGTGGGCCGGGAGATGCTCGACCGCTGACACAGCTCGCTCATCGAAAATAGCCCACTCTGATGAGCCGCGATGAACTTGACGCGCTCGTTCACAGGATCCGTCTCGTGCCAGGGCATGACTCTCCTCAGGGAAGGGGGCCATGCACGTTAACGGAGTGTAAACGATCCTGCCGGTCCAAAGTGTAAACAATCTACCCCGGCTGTACCCACTGGGCACTATCTTTCTAAATATCAAACCCGATCGGATACCGCACCGCTACCGGCCGGCCGGTGGTGCGGTCGCGGGCGGGGCGGAAGTGCCACTCCATCGCCTGGCGGCGGAGAAGCTGGTCGTAGCGCCGGTCGCCACTGGAGATGGTGACGTCCGCGCCGGTCACGGCGCCCAGCTCGTTGACTGCCACAGTCACCTCGACGGCCCGGCCGCGCAGGGCCCTGGGCGGATCGGGCGGAAAGAGCTGGAGATCCGCGACGGGTGGGATCACGCTCCCCTCGCCGCCCGCCGTGCCAGGGCCGGTGCCGGTGCCCACGCCGCCGCCGGTTCCGCCGCCCGACCCTCCGCCGGAGCCGGGGCCCGCGCCTGAGCCGGTGCCGGGACCCTGGCCCGCGCCCGCGTTCCCACCCGCTCCGCCGCCCGTGCCCGGCTGCGTGGGCGGCGCGGGGGTGGGGGCCGGTGCAGCCGGGGGAGCGGGCTGGGCCTTCGGCTGCTCCGTGGGAGGGGGCGTCACCGGCGGCGGAACGACCGGCGGCAGGACCTCCACCTCGGGCGGAACGGGGACCGGGGGTGCCACGGGTGGAGCGATGGGCGCGGAGACTTCGTAGTAGGTTACCTGCTCACCCGCGTCGCCGCCACCCCCGCCGCCGCCCCCCGCCCCCTGGTCGTCCGCAGCCGAAGGCCCGTCGCCCGCCATCTCGTCGGCCAGCAGGAGCCCGCGCCCGCCCAGCCCCAGGAGCAGCACCAGGATCAGCAGGTGCGCGACGATGGAGGCCGCGACCGCGCCCGCCACCCACTTCCCATTCGGCTTTCTACCGTGGACGATGTGGTCGAACACTGCTTCTCCCCCTGACTCGGTCTCACCCGCCCCCCGTGCGGGCTCGCACCTCATACCTCCGACGCCGCCCCGTTGATCCACCAAAAGAAAAACTGCATGGCTCACGCGGAGGCGCGGAGACACGGAGGAGCACGCGAAGTTCTCTCCGTGCCCCCGCGTCTCCGCGTGAGGCACGCCGTTGCGATGCTGGGATCAGAGCTCGATCTGCGCCCCCAGCTCCACCACCCGGTTGGGCGGGAGCGAAAAGAACGACGTGGCCGTGCGTGCGTTGCGCGACATGATCCAGAAGAAGTGCTCGCGCCACAGCGCCATCCCCGGGTTCTTGGATGGGATCAGCGTCTCGCGCCCCAGGAAGAAGCTCGTCTCCATCGGCTTGAAGGCGAGTCCGGGGTGCGAGATGCCCTTGAGCGCCTCCGGGATGTTCGGGTCCTCGGTGAAGCCGTAGCGTACCTCCACCTGCCAGAAACCGTGCCCCACCTCCTTCACCGAGTGCCGCTCCTCGTCCTCGACGGTCGGCACCTCCAGCGTGGCCACGTTCAGCAGCACCACGCGCTCGTGCAGCACCTTGTTGTGGATCAGGTTGTGGAGGAGCGCGGGGGGCGTGGCGCCGCCCGTACCGTACATGAACACGGCCGTCCCCGCCACGCGCGCGGGCGGGTTCTTTTCCACGTCGCGCATGAACAGCTCGATGGGGAGCGTGCGCGAGTTCATGCGCGTGGCCAGGATCTGGCGCCCCTTCTTCCACGTGGTCATCACCGCGAACATCCCGGCCGCGATCATCAGCGGGAACCAGCCACCCTGCGGGATCTTGACGATGTTGGCGCCCCAGAACGCCAGGTCCACCACCAGGAAGGCCGCGGCCAGCAGCACCACGCGCAGCATGCTCCACTTCCACAGCGTCCGCGCCACGAAGGCGAAGAGGATCGTGGTGAACACCATGTCCGTGGTCACCGCCACGCCGTACGCCGCCGCCAGCCGGCTGGACGACCGGAAGCCGATCACCAGGCTGATGCAGGCGATCATCAGCGCCCAGTTCACCGCCGGGATGTAGATCTGCCCCATCTCGCGCGCGGAGGTGTGCTCGATCTCCATGCGCGGCAGGTACCCGAGCTGCACCGCCTGCCGCGTGAGCGAGAACGCCCCCGAGATCACCGCCTGCGACGCGATCACCGTCGCCAGCGTGGCGAGCGCGACCAGCGGATACGTGGCCCACTGCGGCGCCATGTGGAAGAACGGGTGCTCCACCGCGGACCGATCGCGGATGATCAGCGCCCCCTGCCCGAAGTAGTTGAGCGCCAGTGCCGGCAGCACGAGCGAGAACCAGGTGAACTGGATCGGCTTCTTGCCGAAGTGCCCCATGTCCGCGTACAGCGCCTCGCCGCCCGTCACCGCCAGGAAGACGGAGCCGAGCACCAGGTACCCGTGCCACCCGTTCTCGGCGAAGAAGCGGTATCCGTACAGCGGGTTCACCGCCGCCAGCACGCCGGGGCTCTTGACGATCTGCACGAGTCCGAGCGCGCCCAGCGTCAGGAACCAGAGCACCGTCACGGGCCCGAACACCTTGCCGATCCCCGCCGTGCCGCGGCTCTGCACCGCGAACAGGATCACCAGGATGGTGATGGTGATGGGGATGATGTAGGCCTCGAAGAACGGCGTCGCGACCTTGAGCCCCTCCACCGCGCTCATCACGGAGATCGCGGGGGTGATCATGCTGTCGCCATACAGCAGCGACGCGCCGAATAGCCCCGCCAGCGCCAGGATCCAGCGGTGCCCGCGCTCCGTTTCCTTGCGCGGCGCCACCAGGGCCGTAAGCGCGATCATCCCCCCCTCGCCGCGGTTGTCCGCCCGCATCACGAAGACGAGGTACTTGATGGAGATGACGATGATCAGCGCCCAGAAGATCAGCGAGAGCACCCCCAGCACGTTGCCGCGCGTCGGCGCGATGCCGTAGTGGCCGTGGAACGACTCACGGATCGCGTAGAGCGGGCTGGTGCCGATGTCGCCGTACACCACGCCCAGCGCCGTGAGCGCCAGGACGTAGAAGTAGCGGCCGGTCGGCGGCGCATGTCTCGGGTCGGTCAAAGGATTCCTCTCGTGGGTGCCCGCTCTCGCTCCATTCCGCGGCCGCTCCAACCGGCCGCGTCCCGCCCGGTGCAACCCTGGTGCCGAGAAGACGCCGTTCAGGCCAGAGCGGGCAGACCTACCAACCCCGCCGGCCGCAACTCCATGCAGCGGAAAAGTTTGCGCCGCCGTGCATCTGATTGCGCACCGGGACGCAAACTGCTACACGACGCACGCCCCACCCCTGCCTCCCCGCCGCGTTTACGCCATCTCGCGCGTAGCAGTCTCCCGGCACGCACGGTGCTTTCAGCGAACGGGCGAAGCGTCGCCGAAGTCCCCTCCCGCGGAGCCACCCCCGTTGAACTTTCTGAGCAGCCTGTTCGGCTCGCCGGGCGCCGAGCCGCCGACCGCGTTCGAGGATGCGGAGATCGAGGCGTGCCTGGCCGTCGCCTCCGCGCTGATGGTGGCGCTGGAGCGGCGCGACGACGAGCTCGGCCTCGCCAGCCACTGCGCGCGCGTGGCGATGCTGGCCGACCGCCTGGCCGCGCACCAGGGCGTCGACCCGGAGCTCCGCGCGATCCTGCACCACGCCGCCCTCCTCCACGAGGTGGGGATGATCGGCGTACCCGCGGAGCTTCTCCGCAAGACGGAGGTCCTCACGCACGACGAGCTGGAGATCATCCACCGCCAGGCCGAGTTGGGAGCGGAGATCGCGAGGGGCGTGTGCGGCCCGTTGGGCGCCACCCTGATTCGCCACCAGTACGACGACTACGCCACCCTCCGCGACATCCTCGCGGACGAGGAGGTGCTCGAGCTCGCAGGCATCCTGCGCACCGCCGACGTGGTGGAGGCCATCACCCGCCCCCGCCCCTACCAGACGCCGCTCCCCCCCTCCACTCGCCGTGCCCTCCTCCTCTCCGGCGCCGGCTCCCTCTTCGACCCCCTCGCCGTCGACGCCTACCTCACCAAAGGCGATTAGACCTCCGCTCGCGAGACCGCTTCAGCGGTCTTCCCGTAGTTCCAGCCGGGGGCTTCAGCCCCCGGCGGTGCGGCCCCGCACCACGCAGAAGGCCCCCACCCGCATCCGGGTAGGGGCCTTCCTCGCCTCCGAGCAAACCTCAGTCGTCCGAAGCCGCGCCGTCCCCATCCGCGGCCGCGTTCACACCGCGCATCCCAAGGATGTCCTTGACCTTCGCCTCCACCTCGGCGGCGAGCTGCGGGTTCTCCTGGAGGAACTGCTTGGCGTTCTCGCGCCCCTGCCCAAGCCGCACGTCGCCGTACGAGAACCAGGCGCCCGACTTCTGCACCACCTCGTTCTCCACCCCCAGGTCCACGATGATCCCGTAGTGGTCGATCCCCACGTTGAACATGATGTCGAAATCCGCCTGCTTGAACGGCGGCGCCACCTTGTTCTTCACGATCTTCGCCCGCGTCTTGTTGCCGACCAGGACCTCTTTGTCCTTGATCGACCCGATGCGGCGGATGTCGATGCGCAGCGAGGCGTAGAACTTCAGCGCCCGGCCGCCGGTGGTCGTCTCCGGGTTGCCGAACATCACGCCGATCTTCTCGCGGATCTGGTTGGTGAAGATCACCGTGGTGTTGGAGCGGTTGATGGCGCCGGTCAGCTTGCGGAGCGCCTGGCTCATGAGCCGCGCCTGAAGGCCGACGTGGCTGTCGCCCATCTCGCCCTCGATCTCTGCGCGCGGCACCAGCGCGGCCACCGAGTCGATCACCACCACGTCCACCGCGCTCGACCTCACCAGCACCTCGGCGATCTCCAGCGCCTGCTCGCCCGTGTCCGGCTGCGAGACGAGGAGGTTGTCCACGTCGACGCCCAGCTTGCGCGCGTACTCGATGTCCAGCGCGTGCTCCGCGTCCACGAACGCCGCCACGCCGCCCGAACGCTGCGCGTTCGCGATCACGTGGAGGCAGAGCGTCGTCTTACCCGACGACTCCGGCCCGTAGATCTCCGTGATCCTCCCGCGCGGCACCCCGCCGATGCCGATGGCGGCATCGAGGTTGACCGCGCCCGTCGGGATCGCGCTGACCCTGATCGCGGGGGCGTTGACGCCCATGCGCATGATCGACCCCTTGCCGTACGCCTTCTCGATCTGCCCGATGGCGACGTTCAGGGCCTTCTTCTTGTCGTCGGCGATCTCGACCTTAGCCATTGGATTCCTCAGTTTGGATGCTCTGGGAGAGCTGAATTGCGGAAGTCCTGAATACCCCCTGCCCCGGATGCCGTTCCCGAAGACAAGGCGAAAGTGTACGGCAAAAACACCCCCCACG